>JAZRAT010000024.1:0-16106 GCA_045634725.1 Alistipes sp.
GGTTGCAGGTCCTACTGCTCCTTGCGTATTGACATCACGCGGCGACTCAACTAAGACTAAGCTCTACTCTATCGCTTTGGCTTGCTTGTCAGCAAAATAGTTTTAATTAACAAACCGAATTAACACTAATTATGGCATACAAAATTCTAACCATCAATCCTGGTTCAACATCTACAAAGGTAGCGTTGTTCCACGATATGGAGCAGGTGCAGACCGTTAAGTTGAGCCACTCAGCTGAGGAGATCGCACGCTTCGAGAGTGTAGCAGATCAGCTCGACTGGCGTTTGGAGATCATCATGGAGGCTCTCAAGAACGACGGCATCAAGATCGAGGAGCTCGACGCAGTTATCGGCCGTGGTGGTCTTATGCGCCCTATCGAGGGTGGTGTATACCGCGTAGGCGAGGCTATGATGGCAGACCTCAAGGCTCCTAAGCGTCAGCACGCCAGCAACCTTGGCGCTCTCATCGCACGCCGCATCGCAGATGTAGCAGGTGTTGAGGCATACATCGCTGACCCCGTAGTTGTTGATGAGCTTCAGGATATGGCTCGCGTAAGCGGTCTTAAGGAGTGCCCACGTCGCTCTATCTTCCACGCTTTGAACCAGAAGGCTATCGCACGTCGTTACGCTAAGGAGGTAGGTCGTCCTTATGAGGATCTCAACCTCGTAGTTGTACACATGGGTGGCGGTATCTCAGTATCGGCACACTGCAAGGGTCGCGTTATCGACACCAACAACGCATTGGATGGTGACGGTCCTATCGCTCCCGAGCGCGCAGGTACCTTGCCCGCAGGCGACTTGGTAGACCTCTGCTTCTCAGGCAAGTATGAGAAGGGCGAGATCAAGAAGCTCTTGGCAGGTAAGGGTGGCTTGGTTGACCACGTTAACTGCAACAACGTTCAGGAGTTGAACGAGGTACGCGCAGCAGGTGGTGACCAGGAGGCACGCTTCATGCTCGACACTATGGCATACTCTGTAGCAAAGTTCATCGGCGAGATGGCAGTGGTATTGAAGGGTCAGGTTGACGCTATCCTTCTTACTGGTGGTATCGCATGGAACAACTGCGTTAATGACGTAATCATTGACTACTGTAAGTTCATTGCGCCTATCAAGATCTACCCTGGCGAGAACGAGCTCGAGTCATTGGCAGAGAACGCACTTCGCGTATTGAAGGGCGAGACTACAGCTAAAGAATATTAATTTATCTTAATAAGGTATCATCTGCGGCATCTTACTTGTTGCAAATTCCTCATTTACGCCAAGTAAACTCCGGATTTGCTTCACTGCGATAAGCTGCCACATCTAATACCTTCTAAAGATAAATAACATTGCGCTAATTTATAATAGATGCGATGAACATTTTGATTATCAACGGTGCGAACCTCAACCTATTGGGGCGTCGCCAACCCGAGATATACGGACGTGAGAGCTTCGAGGAGTACCTCGGAGCTCTTCGCGCACGTTACTCGGCACATACCATCGACTACTACCAGTCGAACATCGAGGGTGAGATTGTAAACCGACTCCAGGAGGCTGACGGCCACTACGATGGCATCATCCTCAATGCGGGTGGCTATACCCATACCTCGGTGGTTATTCGTGACGCTATCGCGGCAATCTCGGTGCCCGTCATCGAGGTGCACATCTCCTCAATCCTTGCGCGCGAGGAGTTCCGCCATGTGTCACTCATCGCCCCCGTAGCCAAGGGCTCGATTATGGGATTCGGCATGGAGTCCTATCGCTTGGCTGTGGAGCATATCATAGGTTAAGGCGCGATGGCAGAGTCGAAGTTGGAACATAAGGTGGCAAAGGGCGTAGCGTGGAGTTTCACGGAGAAGCTCCTCTCTATGGTTGTGCAGATGGTGGTGAGCATCGTCGTGGCACGACAGCTTGCCCCTGCCGACTTTGGCGTCATGGCCATCATGACCTTCTTCACCTCGGTGGCACTGGCCATTGTGGATAGTGGCTTCTCGCAGACGCTCATCCGCAAGACAAACCCCACCGACGAGGAGTACCACTCGGTACTTATATTTAATATAGTGGTGTCGCTGATTCTTTACGGCGTGCTTACCGCCGCGGCATACCCTATTGCGGGTCTTTATGATTCGCCTGAAATCTGGACGATAGCACCCGTCCTCTTCTTGGTGCTACCCATCAACTCGCTCTGCGTAGTGCAGACGGTTATGTACACGCGCGAGTTCCGCTTCGCGCTCCTCTCGAAGATTGTATTCGCGGCCTCGCTCATTAGTGGCGCGGTGGCTGTCGCTATGGCCGTTATGGGTTGTGGCATCTGGAGCCTTGTGGCACAGCGCCTGCTTATGATGGGCATCAAGGCCGTTGCCTTCTGGACGCTACGTCGTTGGCGCACCTCGGCACGCTTCAGCTTCTCGGCAATCAAGGCCATGGCGCCATTTAGTCTGCGCCTTCTCGCTACGGACCTTATTGCATCGATATATAACAACGTGGCACAGCTCTTCATCGGCAAGATGCACACCACATCTACGCTCGGCTACTACTCTCAGGCACAGAAACTTAAGGACCTTCCCGTGACATCTACGGTGCAGGCCGTGCAGGGTGTCACCTACCCTGCGCTCTCGAAGATTAAGGATGATGCGACAAAGTTTGCCGAGGGCTACCTGCGCATTGAGCGCCTACTCTCGTTCGTGATATTTCCACTTATGTTGGGCTTTGTGGCTATTGCGCCCGATATGTTTCGATTGCTTTTGGGCGAGAAGTGGATGCTCACCGTGCCCTATTTTGAGATTCTGGCACTCTCGGGATTGTTCTATCCCCTTGCCATTGTATCGTATAACGTGCTGAAAACCAAGAGTGACGGCAAGGTCATCGTGCGCCTTGAGATTGTTAAGCGCGTGATTATGACTGCGGTGTTGTGCTACACCATACCGCAGAGCGTCGAGGCTATCGCCTGGGGTATGATGGCTATGTCGGCCGTAGAGTTCCTGCTTAATACGGGCGTAGCGATGCGCTACATGAAGACTACCTTCGCTTCGCTTATGCGCACCATCGCCCCCTCGTTTATCACTGCCACGATGATGTTTGGCGCGCTATATCTTATCGCCCCACATATCGCCCCACTGCATATCGCACTACGCCTCTCTATTATGATTGGCGCTGGTGGCGTTGTCTACCTCCTCTTGGCGTGGACATTGCGCCTTCGTGCCCTGAGTGAGGGCCTATCTATATTGAAGGGTATGCTCGCTAAAAGTGAGTAAAGCCCTTTAGGTCTATCTCTGCGGGCGCACCATTATCAAGCCATTGCAACTCACTACCCTCGACGATATGACCTATCGCCGTAAGCTCCGTACCCGTAGCCGAGAGTAACATCTCTGCCACCTCTGCAAAGCGGTCGGGAGCTACGGTGAGCAATAACTCATAGTCCTCGCCACCCGTAGTTGCAAAGCGGATATCGTAGTCAGTAGGCACCTTCGTCAACTCTATCTCTGCACCCACGGCCGACTGCTCCATGATGTGCTTGATATCCGAGGCTATGCCATCCGAGACATCCATCATGGCGTGTACCGCCTCGCACTCGCCAAGAATCCTACCCTCCACGATGCGCGCCTGGGCACGTCGGTGAATCTTCGCAGCCGAGGTATTGAGGTCGCCAAACATAATATCGACAAGGCCCTTAGACGAAGCGCCTAACTTACCCGTAACGCAAATAAGATCACCCACCTTGGCTGCCGAGCGACGCTTGATATTCGCCTTCGGAGCGCGGCCTATTGCCACGACATTTATGCAAACCTTATCGCGCGATGCGGTGGTGTCGCCACCCACGAGTGCCACGCCATACTTTGCGCAACCCTCGTAGAAGCCTCGCATGAAGCCCTCAACCCACTCGCCCTGCGTAGCCTCCGAGAGGGACAACGACAATAGCACCGCGGTGGGCGTAGCACCCATCGCAGCAACATCACTTAAGTTTACCATAAGAGATTTGTATCCCACCTCCTCGGCCGACGATGCGCCACGCAGAAAGTGTACATCCTCAACAAGCATATCAGTAGAGATAACAAGGGCATCCGCGCCCATGTCGAGTACGGTGCAGTCGTGGCCAATAGGCTCAAAGCCATTGTGAGGCAACGCGCCAAAGGTCTTGGCTATGTCGTCAATAAAGGAGAATTCGCTCTTTTTCATAGGCACAAAGATAGTCAATTTACCTATATAAACAAAAAGGAGTGGAGCCATCCACTCCCCACCACCCAATTTCTTGTCAGAAGAGTGCCGAGCTCGGCAAAAAAAGGCGACGATGGGTAGTACATTGAAGTACATCCCATTGTCGCCTTTTTAGTTAGGGGCCGCAATCGACCTCTTATCACAAGAAATTAGTTGAGCTGGATTCGTGTTGCTGCTCGCACAGTATAAGTATAAGTCTTCTGTGGGTCAAGACATACTACGCTATCGTTCATGAAGGCGATGAGCTCAACAAGGTCATCAGCAGTCTCGTTGCTTGACCAGTAGTAGGTCTCAACGAAGGGCATGCCACCATTGTCGGTAAGGAGCTTGTTGTATGCCGCTACGCTTGCATTGTCGAAGCGGTGTGTACCCTCCGAGATAGCATCCCACATCCACTGCAACTCCTGTGATGAGGGCATAAACCAACCATCGCCATGTGCGATACACCACTGCGCCGCGGGGTACATATCGGGGCTTGTGCCATTACGAAGCATATCCTCGGTATTCCAGTCGCCGCGGCTTGCGATACAGTTGCACCATACATTCTCTGTAGACCACTGCAAGTCTGCCTCATCCATAGAGAAGAAGTATGCCCATGTGCGGTTCTGGTTGTCGGTCTTGATGGCGTATGCCACACCCTTTGCACCATTCACCTCGTAGATCTGACCAATCTCATATGCCGAAGCGATATTGGGGTCGTAGGCATCAACGCTAACGGTGTTAGAGCGCACGTTGTCGTAGAGGGCGTAGATGTTGTACGAGCCGGGAGTGGTTGTAGCAAATGCGCCACCCTCGATTACATCGCCCGCAGTTGTGCGAATCTCGCAAGTAGCAGTTACATCCTCCTCGCCATACATCACGCTTAGGGTTGCGCAATCCTCGCCATCGGCCTTGATGCGGAGCTTCGATGCGCTGAGTGTAAGGCTTCGCTGCACGGGAGTCTCTACAGCCGTAGCTGTTACGACTACCTGGTTAGACTTCTCGCCATCGAAGGTTGCCTCGAAGACAAACTCACCCGCAACATCCGAAACGAAGGTGTTACCATCGAGCGTAGAGGCGTAGTTTACAATGGTGATGGTACTATCTGCGGTCTTATCCTCGCCATCAACAGTCACGGTGAATGTCACTGTGTCGGTGTTATCTGCAACGATAGTCGACTTATCCGCAGTAAGCAATACATCGACCTTGAGGGCCTTTGCTACGACCTTAACCTCGTTAGACTTTGCGCCACCAGATACCGCAACGAAGCGATACTCGCCAGCAGTAGTAGTCTTGAACGAAGCACCAGAGAGAACAGAGTTGTCATTGAGGCAGATAATCTGCACGCCGTCGCTTGTAACGACGCCATTTACAGTAGCCTCGAACGACACAGTCTCGACACCATCAGCCATAATCTCCGTCTTGGTAGCAGAGAGCGCAACGGTAGCAGTGTCGGGAGTATCGGGGGTCTTCTCCTCGCACGCAGTGAAGCCCACTGCGAGCGAGAGAAGAGCGATTAGACTAAATAGCTTTTTCATAATCTACTTGGGTGTTAGATTACTGTGCGTTGTCGAACATATCGGGAGTCACGCGAACAGCATACTGTGTTGCAGTGTTCTCCTCGTTGATTACCTCGAAGAAGAATACGTAGTCATCCTTATCTACGCCAGGGAACGATACTGTAGCACCCTCAGCTGTCTTTGCAGCCTCGAGAGTTGTAGGCTCAACAGATGTGCGGAACATGAAGAACGCCTGAATCTGTGACCAGTCGTTGGGATCCCAGTACTTTGCGAAGTCGTAGTTGTTCCAGAGCTGTGCACCAACCTTCATGTCGATAGCGTTAGCGTCAGTCTTTACGAGGAACTGGATGTCGAACTTGAAACCATCCTTAACGATTACGGGCTCCGAAACCTCCAACGATGCAACAGTGTCAGTCGATGGAGCCTTAGTCTTGAATGGAACAGCTACATAGTTATAGTCGTAAACGGTTGTAGGATCTGAAACCTCGGGATCCATATAGAAGAGAACCAACACATAGTCGGTGTTGTTGTTCAAAGGCAAGTAGTTGACAACGGTTGATGAACCAGTCTGTCCCATGTACTCACGAATGAATGTACCGAAGTCGTAGCCCTGCTCAACACCGATGTTGTTAAGACCGAAGTAGCTGCGCATAACGATGTTTGCCTTAGACTCCGAAGCCAAAGTCTCGTCGTAAGACTTCTTTGTCCATACATAGTAGCCCCAGAATGACTCCTCGCCCTGTACGGGAGTTACATCTACAGAGAAGCCTGTGTGAGTAACGGCAAGATTAGAGTATGTGAACAATGAGTTGGGGTCTACTGCGGGAGCCTCGGGAGTAGTGAAGGCATAGCGGAAGAGCTTAATCTCCTCCTCCTGGTTGTGTACAGCCTCCCAGTTCTCGAAGTTGAAGGCTACAGCGAGGTAGTCCATCTCTGCGTTGAGGCGGCAGTTGATGGTTGTCTCACCCTGTGTGATATAGTCGCCGCTATTAGGGTTCTCGATGATATACTCAAAAATCTGGTAGTCGTCGTTGTAGATACCGAAGGCATCGAGCTCCATCTTTGTGATGACGCGGAAGTAGTAGCGGTTAGCTGTTGAGTTAGGCTTCGCAGTTGCTACAGCAGACGTTGCAGTGATGTCCGATACGTTAATCTCAACCTCGAACTCCTCACCTGAGATAGGATCCTGTGTGGGGAGGGTCTTGAGCGTGTGACGAGCCACCTTTGAGCTACCATTGATAGCAAAGGCGATAGCTACATACTCTGTGTTGGGCTCAAGGTCCTTAGCCGAGAGAGTCTTTGTACCCTTTGAGAATACGATATCCTCTGCATCGAGGAATTTATCCATAATAGCGTTATCGGCCAAGTCCTTAATCTCCAAAGCCTTAACGATGCAAGCAAGATAGCGCACCTCAGCATCTGAAGGAACAACCTGCACCTCTACGGTAGTTGTCGTAGTCTTTGCGTTCTGGAAAGTGAATGTCGTAGTCTTGGTGTCATCACCGCCACCGATTGCCTCACAACCTGCGGCGAAAAGCACAACAAGAGCAACACTCATAAGTGAAAGAATCTTTCTCATGGTAGTTTTGTGTTTTAAGTTAGTTATTAATAATTTATCTTTTTCTCTCAATTCCGATTTGCAGTGCCAAACGCATACTACTGCAAAATCGCACAAATATAGCAATATTATTGCTAAGTGCAATAAGATTCTTGGCGAAACAAGCAAATTCAGTTACAATGGCCTCTCACAATCGGGAGGCGATGGCAGATGTGCAGAAAGATAATACTCCGCCCAGCACCATCGTGCCAAGCGGAGTATGCCTCAAATATTTATCCTTTTCTAAACGCTACCAGTCGATAAACTCGCCCGAGCCCTTGAATGTTCCACGGATGGCATTGCCCATGTCATCCACCGTGTCGATAGTGAAGATATAGACCATGTCGCTCTCCTTCTCCACCTTTACCGAACCACGCACAAGGGGTGCAAAATCGATGTAGCCCGCAGTCATATACCAGCTGTTCTGCTGCATGTACTGACCACCGAGGTCCTCTGCCGAGCCGGGGATGAAGTGACCCGCAGTTGTGCCATGTGTGTAAGAGCCCTCAATATCGCGGCTACCCGCAGGAAGCTGCAGGTCAATCTGGAACTGGTCGCCACGCTCCTCGCCCGTCTCATAGTCCAGATACTCATACATATAGACCTGACACGTATTGCAACCATTATACATCAAGTCGCCCACAAAAGCGCCCACAAAGACGCCACCTTCGATGTTGAAAGTGTGGTCATCGGTGAGTGTGCTGAGGCCACCCGTTACGCTTGCGTTGTAGACAGGAATCACGAGCGAACCTGTATACTCCACACGGTGGTACTCGCCATTTGCGAGGGCTACATTCGCCACAATCTTACCATCCTCAACCACTACCTCCGCGTCGGCAAAGCCTACCTCCTCCTGATAGTAGTTGTCGCCAACAACATAGTAGCTGTACATGTAGTTTATCATGCGGTCGCTAAGCTCGCCCGTCATCGAGAGAGTGTATGTGCCATTGGGTATTGTCGCCTCGGCGTCATCCTTCGACACCACCTCCTTTGCGCAGAGGTCGAAGCAGTAGTACTTGGCGCCATGCTTGAATGCGCCGTCACTATTTAGTCCCTCCTTCGACAAAACTACGCGGTAGCTATGCACGCCAGCCTCGTTGTTGCAGTGGGTAAACACACTACCTTCGGTGGTCTTTGCCTCGAAGTTTACATCCACCTTAACATGCTGATATATAGTAAGCTCAGCCTTGGCATCACCATAGCTCAAGAGTATAGTGCCACGACGGTCATTGGCCTCGTCGTTCTTCATTGCCACGAACGACACCACGCCATCCTTAATCTCGATGACACTCGCCCAATCGACATTACTCTTTGCATCGAGCTTAAACCTCTCCGATGGGTTGATAATAGAGTACTCAATCTGATAGATTCCCTCCTCGCTGTCGAGCCATAGCGGGCTCTCTGTCTCAATGACAATCTCGGGAGTAGCACCATTGTTTGGTCTCTCCACATTCTCACCGCAGGCGATGGCCGCAACTGCGATGGCAAACAACATAAATAGTCTTTTCATTCTCATTATTTTAGTAGTTTTTACTCTTTTCATTAATTAAAATGGGACACTATTGCCCGACAAAGATAGTAAAATATTAAAGAACGCAATATCCACACCCACGTTTTTTAATTTAATACTCCGCGAAACCGAATTAATTCATCTCCGCGAAACTGCGAGATAATCAAAAAAAAGCGATATTTACATTAAAAAGTGAGTCCAAATTTGCGACATTCGTAATTTTATTGTAAATTTGTACTGAGAATTGCACAATAAAAAGATGTGTAGATAGTTTAGTTATGAGAAAACACGATTCAAACAGCGACAACATGAACCAGAAATCCAAGAGATTGTCTATTATACGAAAGATTATTCGCGCCGAGTATATCTCTTCACAGGAGGAACTCATCAAGCGCCTTGAGGAGTGCGGAGTGCAGATTACACAGTCGACACTCTCGCGCGACTTGAAGTATATGCACGTTGCGAAGGTGCCACACAAGGAGAAGGGATATATCTATGTGTTGCCCAACAACTCGCGCGACGACCTCGTTATCTCGCCCAACATTACGGATAACATCACCGACATCGCCTTCTCGGGCAATATGTGCGTAATCAGCACCAAGCCTGGCTATGCGAGCGCCATCTCTGTGCCTATTGACAATAAGGGCATCACCGAGATTCTGGGCACTATTGCTGGCGACAACACCATCCTACTCATCTTGCGCGACGGTTTCGACATGGAGTCGTTGATGGAGCAGTTGTATATGTTGTTTCCCTCGTTGAGAATGCTCTAATCGGCAGATTATAAAATAAGGCAACCACCTCAAACCGAGGTGGTTGTTTTTTTTGACAGTGAACGAGATTCAGTTATACACATTAGCACCACTTCGCAATTTAGCGTCAGAAGGGGTTAGATGTGGCCTCGACATGAAAATAGCCAGGATGAGACATACTAAGCGTATTTCTCATTCTGGCTATTGATTGAGAGGTCGCAGATGACCCCTTATCACGCTAAATTATCCGAGGTATGAGCGGAGTATACCTGCACGATTCGACTGGCGGAGCTTGCGGATTGCCTTCTCCTTAATCTGACGTACACGCTCGCGTGTGAGGTCAAACTTCTCACCTATCTCCTCGAGGGTCATCTCTGAGCAACCGATGCCGAAGAAGTAGCGAATGATGTCGCGCTCACGCTCTGTAAGTATCTCGAGTGCGCGGTCCACCTCGGTCGCGAGTGACTCGTTGATAAGGCCACGGTCGGCGTTAGGTGAGTCGGCATTTACAAGGACATCGAGGAGTGAGTTATCCTCGCCATCGGCAAAGGGTGCATCCACAGAGATGTGGCGACCTGCTACGCGGAGTGTATCTGTAACCTTCTCCTTTGGAAGCTCGAGCTCGTTGGCAAGTTCCTCGGCTGATGGGGTACGCTCGTGCTCCTGCTCGAAGCGTGCGAAGGCCTTGTTAATCTTATTGAGTGAGCCCACCTGGTTGAGGGGAAGACGCACGATACGAGACTGCTCGGCGAGGGCCTGAAGGATAGACTGACGAATCCACCATACGGCATACGAGATAAACTTGAAGCCTCGTGTCTCATCGAACTTCTCGGCAGCCTTGATAAGGCCGAGGTTACCCTCGTTGATAAGGTCGGGAAGGCTAAGACCCTGATTCTGATACTGTTTTGCTACAGAGACCACGAAACGAAGGTTTGCCTTTGTGAGCTTCTCCAACGCCTCTTTGTCTCCCTTCTTGATTCTTTGGGCGAGTTCTACCTCCTCCTCCACGGAGATGAGTTCCTCCTTGCCGATCTCCTGAAGATACTTATCCAACGACGCACTCTCACGGTTGGTGATCGACTTGGTAATCTTTAATTGACGCATAAAAATTCTATTCTCTTTACAACTTCTATTCCAAAACTTACGCATATATACGCACGACCCCCTCGTTTTGTTTCACAAAAGGTCAAAAATATTCCACATATATGGGCGCATCGGACATATTTAGGTCAAATTATCGCTCAAATATTATGTGTTTTGCAATAACTTTTGTAACTTTGCCCAATTATTATATATAAAATATATAACCTATGGCACACCGCAGTGGCTTTGTAAATATCATCGGCAACCCCAACGTGGGTAAGTCAACACTCATGAATCAGCTCGTGGGCGAGAAGCTCTCGATTATAACATCCAAGGCGCAGACCACGCGCCACCGCATCATGGGCATCGTCAATGGCGACGACTTCCAGATTGTATACTCCGACACCCCCGGCATCCTGAAGCCCAACTACAAGCTCCAGGAGAAGATGATGAAGTTTGTGCGCGGCGCAATCACCGATGCCGACGTGCTCCTCTATGTCACTGACACGGTGGAGGATAGCGACCGCTCGGCAGAGATTATCGAGAAGGTACGCCTCTCGCAGATACCCACAATCGTGGTTATCAACAAGGTAGACCTCACAACACCCGAGAAGCTCACAGCACTCGTCGAGAAGTGGCAGGCCTTGTTGCCCGATGCCATTATCGCCCCCTGCTCGGCTAAGGAGAACTTCAACGTCGAGGGCGTATTCAACCTTATCCTCGAGCGCTTGCCCGAGGGCGAGGCCTTCTACCCCAAGGATACGCTTACGGATAAGACCCTCCGTTTCTTTGCGTCGGAGATTATTCGCGAGAAGATACTCCTAAACTACGACAAGGAGATACCCTACTCATGTGAGATTGCCATCGAGGCATACAAGGAGGAGCCCACTATCGACCGCATATCGGCAACCATCTATGTTGCACGCACCTCACAGAAGGGCATCGTCATTGGTCACAAGGGCGAGCGTCTAAAGAAGGTGGGTCAGGCGGCGCGCCACGACCTCGAGGCATTCCTCGGCAAAAAGGTCTTCCTCGAGTTGTACGTTAAGGTGAACGAGGACTGGCGTAACAACGACAACCAGCTCAAGCGCTTCGGCTACGAGCTCGACTAATAGGACAATAAAGTGCTAATTCAGGGCGTTTTCAAGGCATAGTAGACAACCACGATGAGGAGAGTGTTATTCACCATAATCGCTGTTTTGGCAGTTGTCTGCGCACTACCCCAAAGGGTGGAGGCGCAGTACAACCGTAACTACATCTACTGGATGGGACAACAGCGCATGGTGCAGAACGACTACCCCGAGGCTATCGAGGTGCTCAACGTGCTACTACGCCACGACACCAAGGACTTCGACGCCTACTTCCTGCGCGGTATCGCCAAGTATAACATGGACGACCTGCTGGGCGCCGATGCCGACTTTACGCACGCCGTAGAGCTAAACCCCGTGTTTACGGGAGCGTTCTACTATCGCGCCATAACACGCTCACGCCTTGGTAATTACGACGATGCACTGAATGACTTCCGCCAGGCCATCGAGCTACGCCCCGACCTTGCCGACCCATACTACAGTCGTGGCGTCACACTACTTCTAAACCAGCAGTTTGAAGATGCCATTGCCGACTTCGACCGCTACATACGCTTCGAGAAGCGCCATGTGGCAGCATACCTCAACCGTGGCACAAGCTACCTCTACCTCAAGGATACGGCAAAGGCGTACGAGAACTACAACCTCGCCATAAGCACCAACCGCGAAGACCCCGATGGCTACAACCGCCGTGGCTCACTACTCATGGAACAGAGACGCTATGAGGAGGCGTGCAACGACTTCGACAAGGCGGTGGAGTGCGACAGCAGTTACATCCCTGGATTCTTCAACCGCGCGCTGGTACACAGCTACATGCACCGCCCCATGCTCTCG
The DNA here is from genome assembly GCA_045634725.1 of Alistipes sp. GTDB lineage: Bacteria > Bacteroidota > Bacteroidia > Bacteroidales > Rikenellaceae > Alistipes. The sequence continues at coordinate 12,554 of JAZRAT010000024.1, forward strand.
CTGAGCGACTTTGACCGCGTGCTGGAGCTCGACTCAACAAGCTCGCTCGGATACTTCAACCGCGCTATCGTGCGCACTGAGATTGGCGACTACAACCGCGCCCTCGAGGATTTTAATAGTGTGGCGCATTACTCTCCAAACAACGTCCTGGTGTACTACAACCGCGCGCAGCTGCACATTCAGCTTGGCAACATCGATGCCGCCATCGAGGATTACACACGCGCCATAGAGCTATACCCCGACTTTGCGAATGCCTACCTCGGACGTAGCGTCTTGCGTCGCTCGCAGCGCGATGTGCGTGGTGCCGAGAGCGACGAGCGCACAGCGCAGCGCAAGATTGCCGAGTACCGCTCACGCCTCAAGGATTCGACATACTCCATCTATGCCGACACGGCGCAGCGCTTCGACCAGCTCCTATCGTTCGAGAGTAAGCTCATGGAGCGTAACTTCGAGCGCATAGCCTCGATATCATCAAGCGAGGATGACCTGATGCTCATCCCCATGTTCCGCTTCACGCTCCTCGAGGCCGACACCGTGGTCGTAGACCGCCGTGCAAAGCGCTTCGACACACAGCGCATAAAGGACTTCCGCGCAAGAATCGACAACGACCGCATGCGCTTCGACTGCCGTGCTACGAACATCGATGCCGATACGCTCCTTGCCATCGACCGCCGCCTCGCTGACGAGATTCACGCTACGAGCGAGCCCTCGTGGATAATGCACTTCGAGCGTGGCATAAGCCAGTCGCTCATCAAGCAGTACACCAATGCCGTGAACAGCTACACCGAGGCCATTCACCTCAACCCCACGAACCCCTTCCTCTACATAAACCGCGCTACGACACGCGCCGAGATGATAGACTTCATATCGTCGATAGACAACTCCTATCAGACCATATCCTTCGACTCCGACCCCGCAAAGCGTCTACACAACAGCGGCACACGCACCTACAGCTACGACGAGGCGATAGAGGATATGAACAAGGCGATAAAGCTATACCCCGACCTTGCCGAAGCGTACTACAACCGCGGTAACCTCATGGCCATCTCGGGTAAGCTCCCCGAGGCCTACGACGACTACACCAAGGCTATAGAGCTAAACCCCAACCTCGGTGAGGCATACTACAACCGCGGCTTGGTGCAGATATTCATGAAGGATACGCGCAAGGGATGTATGGACCTCTCGAAGGCTGGCGAGCTGGGCATAGCCTCGGCCTACGACATCCTTCGCCAGTTCCGCATCGCGGAGCATAACTAACATAGAAACAACAACTAACAATTTTATAAACCTAAACAAAGTTATTATGACTCAAACAATTCAACGCAAACTAAACGACTCGGCGTTTGCACGCTGGGCGGCGGTGATTCTCATCTCGTTGATGATGTTCTTCGCCTACATGTTCGTGGACATGATGTCACCATTGCAGAGCCTCATCGAGGGTCAGCGTGGTTGGTCACCCGACGTATTTGGTGCTTACGGCTCTTCGGAGTACCTTCTTAACGTCTTCGGTTTCCTCATCATCGCAGGTATCATCCTCGATAAGATGGGCATCCGCTTCACAGGTACACTCTCTGCATCGTTGATGGTTATCGGTGCCGTTATCAAGTTCTACGCCGTTAGCGACTGGTTCGCAGGCTCGGAGCTCGATGCTACACTCACAAGCTGGCAGTTTATGGATCTCCCCGGCACAGCACTCTTGGCATGCTTGGGCTTCATGATCTTCGGTTGCGGTTGCGAGATGGCGGGTATCACCGTATCACGCGCTATCGCTAAGTGGTTCAAGGGCAAGGAGATGGCTATGGCTATGGGTCTTGAGATGGCTATCGCGCGTATCGGCGTGTTCGCAATCTTCACCATGTCTCCCGCTGTGGCAAACTCTGAGATGTTCGCATTCATCCCAACAAGCGTTGTTAAGCCCGTATTCCTCTGCACAGTGCTTCTTATCGTAGGTCTCTTGTGCTTCTTGGTGTTCAACATCATGGACAAGAAGTTCGACAAGCAGCTCGCTGCTGCTGGTGAGGCTGAGGAGGGTGCAAGCGACGAGGAGTTTAAAATCGGCGACGTTAAGGTTATCCTTTCAAGCAAGATCTTCTGGTTGGTGGCATTGCTCTGCGTACTCTACTACTCGGCTATCTTCCCATTCCAGAAGTATGCTGTAAACATGTTCGAGAATAACCTTAATCTTACTGCCGAGGAGGCTGCAAGCATCTTCCGCTGGTTCCCCATCGGTGCTGCTCTTATCACTCCATTCCTTGGTGGTTTCCTCGACAAGCGCGGTAAGGGTGCTACAATGCTCATCTTGGGTGCTATCCTCATGATCTCATGCCACCTTGTATTTGCATTGGTATTGCCTAAGTTCCCCAACTTGTTGCTCGCATACGCAGCTATCGTAGTTCTTGGCGTGTCATTCTCATTGGTTCCCGCAGCGTTGTGGCCCTCAGTACCCAAGCTCATGCCTGAGCGTTACTTGGGTTCTGCTTACTCACTCATCTTCTGGGTTCAGAACGTAGGTTTGTGTCTTGTGCCTTACATCATCGGTATCGTATTGAACTCTACTAACCCAGGTGTATCTGATGCATTCCAGAACAAGAACGAGATCGAGACCCTTCAGGCTAAGGTTGAGTACATCGACAACATCAAGGCTCACGAGGCTAACATCGCTCTCTACAACGAGCTTCAGGCTGCTGAGGCTGTAGTTGCCGAGGCTGAGGTTGCTGAGGTTGCTGAGAACACCGAGGCTACAGAGGTTGCTGAGGTTGCAGTTGCTCCCGAGCAGGAGGTAGTTCCCACACTCCCCGAGGGCTTCGACATCGCGAAGTGCCAGGCAGAGCTTAAGAAGTTGAACGACGAGAAGGCTGCACAGGGTATCAGCAAGGATTTCAACTACGAGATCGCTGTTGCTGAGCTCGAGGCTTTGAAGGTTGAGAAGACTGAGAAGAACTACCCCGAGAACCCACGCTACGACTACACAGCAACAATGTTGTTGTTCGTATCGTTCGGTGTGTTGGCTCTCTTGTTCGGCTTCTGGCTTAAGATCGAGGACAAGCGCAAGGGCTACGGCTTGGAGCTTCCCAACATCAAGGAGTAACCACTCTTGTTTAACGATAATTCATGGGCTGTTCGACACTCTCGGACAGCCTTTTTTATTATCATTTCGGAAGAAGCCGAACATTTTGTTAAAAAAATAACGCACGCCTATTGCTCGAGTGAGATTTTTTCATTAATTTTGTGCGCAACATGAACAAGAAGACTGTTGCACTCTTTTTTTGCTGTGTAGCAGTCGTTAAAAAAACCTGATTGCTATGTCATTTTTAGATGAAAGAGTACAGACAACAGGTCTCACATTCGACGATGTGTTGCTCGTACCAGCCTACTCTGAGGTTCTACCTCGCGAGGTATCGACTGAGGGTCGCTTCTCTCGCAATATCAAACTAAACATCCCTATTGTGTCTGCCGCTATGGACACCGTAACCGAGGCCAACTTGGCGATTGCCTTGGCACGCGAGGGCGGTATCGGCGTTATCCACAAGAACATGTCTATCGCAGCACAGGC
>JAZRAT010000025.1:0-3915 GCA_045634725.1 Alistipes sp.
CCGTTTGCTCTCCGCCAACTGATGGAAAAGTCAGTTCGGATTTATCCAACTTTATAGGCGTTTGTTTGCCGTCATACTCCTCACATGAGGTTAGCATCAGGGTTACTGCCAATACCAACAAAGTAAATATTTTCTTCATAATCGTAATAGTTAGTTATTTCTGTTTATTGTAAGAACGAGATAGACACTGCTACTACAAGCAATATGATGCTTGCGACATTGATTGCAACTCCCCAAAATTTGCCTTTTGATTTCTTCTCTTTTAACGCCCTTACGAGGTTGATTATTGCGATTAGCAGCAATACCAACATTAAAATATAAAATTTACTCATCGTGTTCATTCTTAATCAATTTGCCTACAAATTTATCCCCCCTAAATATTACTTTGGAGCATCAATCCTTGCTCAAAGTTATATAAATATTTAGCATTCTACAAGCTTCTCCGCTATCAATTTTTTAGGGGGGGGTATTTGCTGATATACAGCAAGTTAACATTTTACATATTCCACAATTTTATGTGTCATTAGTTCGATTTCACCACATCCGCGGGGTTCTCGGTTGCGGCACGCCATGAGCGGAGGGTTACAAGGCCAACCGTAACGGCGAGGACAACGACAAGGGCAGCGATATAGAGCCACCAAGGCTGTGCGATGCGGTTGGCAAACGACTCTAACCAGCGCGAGGTGATATACCACGCCACAGGTGCTGCCACCACAAAGCAACCTCCAACAATCCACACATAGCGCAGGTTGAGCATACCTATCATCTGGGCGGTTGTTGCGCCATAGACCTTACGAACAGCTATCTCCGAGCGGCGGTGCTGCGTCTCAAACATCACGATGCCGAATACTCCCATCAGCGCAATAACGATAGCCAGCACAGCGAACATACCGATTGTTACAAGTTGTTGCTTGGTTGTCTTGTAGAGCATTTCAACCCACTGATCGAGGTAGTAGAGGTCTGCTCCCACTCCTACCGATGAAAACTCCTTAGTCATCTCCTTAACGAACTTGGCAAACTCCTTTACATCTGCACCTTCGACTAAACGGATATAGAAGAAACCTGGTTCATCACCACAATAAAAGGCGTGGTACTGGTTAGGGAGAGCAATAGAGGTTAGGCGTACATCATTCATAATACCTATAACATTGTATTCGAGACCGTTGTTAGTGCCAAGTGGGCAACCTGTATCGAGATGGAGTTGGCGCATAATTATCATCTCATCACGCTCTGCTGACGATGGTGTAAAGTTCGTACCATCAACAAGCTCGAAACCGAAGAAGTCGAGGAAATTCCATCTTACACTGTTGGCAACGAGCGTAAATGTATGACCATTATACTCTCTGCCCCACATCTGCATACAGTGGAAAAGGCTCATTCGTGAAGCTGTAACATCCACCACATCGGGATGGCGTTGTAGCTCTTCGATGATAGTCTCCGACTTAGGAGCAAAGTCGTAATCGGAAAAGGTAACGATATTTTCGCGGTCGAAGCCCAAGTCGTAGTTTATCATATAGCGATATTGCAAGAAGAATACAGCCGTAACGATAATTAGTACCATTGCCACGGTAAACTGCACGCCCACCATCACAGAGCGAAGACGACGGCCTGTAGCCGACTGAGCGAAGCCTCCCTTAACACCGAGTGACGCGTTAAAGCGCGTAATATAGAATGCAGGATATAGTGCTGCGACAACAGCAAGCAGAATCATTAGTCCCACCATCGTAACGATAACGGGGATGTTGTCACCAAGAGCCAACGACGAGGTTACATAGTTGGTGATAAAACTATCCTGCACAACTATCATCAGGTAGAATGTAAGAGCCATAGCAATTAGCACCAAGCCAATAGCCTCAAAGAGGAAGTTCCAGCGTAGTGTACCTTGGCTTGCACCAAACACCTTGCAGATATTCACCGAACGCATACGCACAGGAACAAGTGCAAAGAAGAAGTTTACAAAGTTTATGAAGGCAATGATAACAATAACCAACCCTATCACTGCAAGCGTTGCCGTTGCACTCTTCGAGCCGAATGCGAAACCATAATTGTCGTAGGTCTCGATATTAGACTCAAAGTAGAGTTTATTGATTGGAATTAGACGTACAGGTTGCTGTTCGTCACCCTCCTCAAAGATGTCTGCTTCTTCTGGATACTCTTTCAAGAACTCTTGCACCTCTCCCAAGAACCACTTTGCATACTGCTCGCTCCATATACGGCAAAAGGCATCTGTATCTGCACCCTCTTTGAGGCGCACAAAGCAGGAGTAGTTCCAATTGTTGTTTGTCTGACCCTGTGCGAGGTTGTCATTTTGGAAAATCTTACGACTATGAAGGAAACTATTTTTTGGAAAATCTTTGTATATAGCGACCACCTGCTGAGGTTCGGAAGGCTTGCCGTCGTTGTGCCACTGTCCACCCTCAAACCAAATCTCGTCGCCTACGCCAATACCCATCTGCTCGGCTGCCGACTCGGCAACGATGACCGTATTAGGCGCGGCAACTTGCTTCAAATCGCCCGCCACGGCTTCAAATGCGAAGAACTCGACAATATTAGTATTACCGAGGTGAACACCAATATTGTAATTATCGAAGTTGTAGCTATCGCGCTTCACCCATACACGCTGAATGTCTGCTGATGGGCGCATCGAAGCACCCAGCTCCACATCGGGGAAGAGATCCATCGTCTCGTAACTCACAGGCTGTGGGCAGTTGAGTGACCACGTCTGCTCCGCGTCGCCCATTCTCGCTGATCCCCACTCAGCTGAGATAATATAGATATGGTCGGAGTCTTTGATTGAGCGATTGTACGAAATAGAGTACCACACCTGCGATGCGATGATGTAAAATGCCACAAAGGCGATGGTAAGGCCCAACACATTAAGCAATGAAGCGACCTTGTAACGACGCAAAGTCATTAAAAAATTCTTAAATGCAATCTTCATAATTATTAAGTTTTATTTGTTTTTGTTTTAGTGACTTGGGGAGGTATCACCCTCGCCCAAGCCTTTGGAGTCTGTTTTGAATTTTATTAAACGAGTTAGTCCATTGCTTTGAAGATTAGTTTCGGCTTCTTTGAGGCTATTTCTTGCATCTTTTGACTTGTGAAATTTGAAAATAGCCCGCTATTATCTGCTTTTCCCAAATCAAAATCTGCATAAAAATAGCTCTCAAATAGACTCGAAATAAAATTCAAACAGACTCCTTGAACGCGTTTTGCTTATGGTAGTTGCGTCTTAAACATTTTTCCAAAAAGTATTGTAACAGCAATTAGCACCGATACCAAATATGCCGCAGATGCTGTGCTATCACGGCAAATTACAAGTGGCTCTTTACATCGGTCACGATCTTACCATCGAATAAGCAAATCGTTCTGCTTGCATACGAGGCATCGTGCTGCGAGTGGGTTACCATAATGATGGTCGTGCCCTCCTTGTGGAGCTCCTGCAAGAGAGTCATAACCTCCTGACCATTCTTCGAGTCAAGGTTACCTGTAGGCTCATCGGCAAGGATAAGTTTAGGATTAGACACCAAAGCACGGGCGATAGCCACACGCTGCTGCTGACCACCCGAGAGCTGCTGCGGGAAGTGGCCCGCACGGTGTGAGATATTCATACGGTCGAGCATCTTCTGCACACGCTCCTTACGCTCCGAGGCCTTAACGCCCATATAGATAAGTGGCAACTCGACATTCTCGGCTACCGACAGCTCGTCGATAAGGTTGAACGACTGGAACACGAAGCCGATATTACCCTTACGGAAGGCGGTGCGGTCCTTCTCTTTGAGTCCGCCCACCTCTTGACCGAGCAGGCTATATGAGCCGCCTGTTGGGTTATCAAGCAAACCCAAGATGTTGAGGAGCGTAGATTTACCGCAACCCGAAGGTCCCATTACGGCAACAAACTCGCCCTCCTTAACC
>JAZRAT010000026.1:0-12073 GCA_045634725.1 Alistipes sp.
GCGCATATAATTTGAAGTGCCTCATTCTTTGCACCTTGAGGTCTTATCTCTCCCTTTAGGCGATGACCGCCCTCTACGATAAACTTTGCCATAGTCACAAATTTTTACCAAAGATACAAAAAATTGCGCAACACGAGCAAATTATTCGGCAATAAGTTTTCAACAATCGCAAATAATTTTCGCAGACGACGCAAACGCTATTGGTTTATTATTTTTGTCAATTAATCTAAAAATAATTCATTTTTCACACCTTTTGGACACTACATTTGTTCCAAAGGTAGAAACGCGTTTTGCCGTAACAAATATAGTTCGTTACTTTGCACAACAAGAAAACTCCAAAACTATGAAACGATTTATCCAAAACTTCGGACTTGAGCATATACCATCAGACTCGATAGTCATCGGCGACGACCTCGCCCTGATATCGTTCAGCAACAACATACTACCCAACACACAGCATGAGCCCTACAAACTCAACCATGCCGCAATATGCATCTGCACAGCGGGACACTGCTCCCTGAAGATAAACTTGCAGGCCTACGATATTGAGAGCCCCATGCTCCTAACGCTTATGCCTGGTCAGATTATCGAGAGCATATACTTCAGCGCCAACTTCGACGGACACACCATAGTCCTTTCGAAGCGCTTTATAGACATGCTCAACCTTCCAGGGTGGCAGCAGCAGTATATGACTCTGTACAACAATCCCACAAACGAGATTCCTGCAGATGCACTACGCCACCTACAGGTCTTCTACACCATACTCCACAAGGCGGCATCGGACGAGGAGAACCCCTTCCGTCTGCAAGTCATCGAGAACCTTATACGCGTGTTCTACTATGGTGGTGTGAGTAAGTTTCGCAAGATTGACAAGGAGACGACGCCCTACAAAAACAGCATCGTGGAGCGTTTTATGGAACTCGTGCAGGAGCACTACCGCGAGGAGCGACTCATAGGCTTCTATGCCGACAAACTATGCATCACGCCCAAGTATCTCTCGAAGTTGGTAAAGGATAACACAGGCCGATCGGCGGGCGAGTGGATAGATAGTCATGTCATCCTTGAGGCTCGCGCCATGCTACAGTCGTCGGATATGACCATTCAGCAGATTGCGGCATCGCTTAACTTTCCCAACCAGAGTTTCTTTGGTAAGTACTTTAAGCGTGCCACAGGACTTTCACCCAAGCAGTATCGTAGTTCGAAGGGGACTACCAACGAATAGGCTCCTTGCCTATGGATGCGAGGTAGTCGTTGGCAGCAGAGAAGTGTTTACAACCAAAGAAGCCTCGGTATGCTGACAAGGGCGATGGGTGCACAGCCTTTAAGATAAGATTTTTTGAGGGGTCTGCAATAGATCCCTTTTTTTGTGCGTAGCTACCCCATAGCATATAGACAACGCCCTCCTTACGCTCGGCAATGGCCTTGACAACAGCATCCGTGAAGCGTTCCCAGCCACGTCCAGCGTGCGAAGCCGCCTCGTGCGCTCGCACCGTGAGTACCGCGTTTAGGAGCAGCACACCCTGCTCTGCCCAGCGCTCCAGCTCTCCCGATGCGGGGATAGGGGCACCGACATCGGTGTGCACCTCCTGCAAGATGTTACGCAACGAGGGTGGAAAGGGAACGCCCTCACCCACCGAGAAGCAGAGACCATTAGCCTGACCAGGACCATGATAGGGATCCTGACCTATGATTACGACCTTAATTTTATCGACAGGGCAACAGTCGAAGGCGCGAAAGATATTACGACCCGCGGGATAGACCACCCCACTGCCATACTCATCCCTAACAAACGAGGTAAGCTCCTCGAAATAGGGTTTCGAGAACTCCTCCTTGAGCAACTCCTTCCAATCTTCTGCTATACTAACATCTACCATAAATGCGTTATTTTTTGCGAAGATACATTATTTTAGTTAATTTTGCAAAACAGTAACACAGAGTTAAGCACTATGAAACGAATACTACTCATCGCATTTGCAGCCCTTGCAACACTCGTTACAGCAGAGGCACAGGAGGTAAAAAACATAATCTTCCTTATCGGTGACGGCATGGGTCTCGCCTCGGCATCGATGATGCAACTCGAGAATAACTACGCTCCCACAATCTTCGACGAGGCCGATAACGTAGCCCTGCAAAAGACCTACTCGCTCGACAACCGCGTTACAGACTCGGCAGCATCGGGCACGGCACTTGCATCGGGATTTAAGACAAACAACACTATGCTCGGCCAGCTTCCCAATGGCACTAACGTTGAATCACTCATGGAGTTAGCAGCGGACATAGGCAAGGCTACGGGCATTGTCGTAACGACATACCTGCAGCACGCAACGCCAGGCGCCTTCTACGCTCATGTTCCCTCGCGCCACGAGTATGCCACCATCTCGGAGCAGTTGCTCGCAAGCGACATAGATATAGCGATTGGTGGCGGTATGGCATTCTTCGAGGAGCGCTACAACAACCGCAAAAAGGCTGTAAAGGCTATAGCAGAGAGTGGCTTCACACTCGTTGAGAGCCTCGACGCTGATATGGACGGAGAGCGCGTATTGGCACTATTGGCCGATAAGGAGATAGATAACCGCACGGGATATCTCGCCAAGGCTACAACCGCGGCTATAAACCACTTGAGCGAGTGCGAAGAGGGATTCGTGCTTATGGTAGAGGGCTCTTTGATTGACGGCATGGGACATGGCAACGATGCCAAGGGCCAACAGGGTGAGATGCGCGACTTTATGGAGGCAATGGAGGTAGCCGTGGCTTATGCCCGCGAGCATAGCGACACCCTCGTAGTGGTAACTGCTGACCACGAGACGGGAGGCCTCGCCATCATAAGTGGCAATGCCGACTTCAACCTCTCGGAGCAGGGTGTTGAGTATAAATGGGCAACAGGAGGTCACTCTGGCGTGATGGTACCTATATATCTATATGGTATGGGCGCAGAGCTTATAAATGGTGTAATGGAGAATGCCGACCTCGGCAAGCGACTTAAAGAGTTGATTCAGTAGCGTCGGTAGTCTTAGCAGACTCCTCATCTGCATCCTCCTCATCTTGAACATTGAGGGGCTCCTCTGCGGGCTCCTCAATTTTGTTTTCTATAACCGTGGGGCTCTCCTCGGCGCTCTTATTGAAGCACATAGACTTGTAATTGCCCCAATTGAGTGCGGCAAACACCACCACGGCAATCACTGCAAGAGTAAATATCCAACCTAAAACTCTCTTCATTATCTCTTCTTGTTTGATTTGTTAAGTTTTGTGCGTAGCTCCTCTACGGCACGCTGCATGGTCTTGTCTATGGGGTAGATGTTGTAGTAGAAGCCCGCATCATCGTGCAGAGCATTTCGACCGATATAGGCACGCAACTGCGCCTCGATAATATCGCGCGACATGGCAAGACCCACATCATCCCTCTCCACGCCATTACGCTCGGCATAGGCCACAAAATCGGACAAGAGGTCACCCTCCATGAGTAACGCATCCAGCTCTGCAAGCGAGCTCACGCTATCCATCTGCGAGCGATGACGATCCGTAAACTCCATCGTATAGCGATAGAGCACATTCGTATTCCACACCTTACGGTAGTAGTCGCTCATGCCAACCGTGTCGAGGGGCATAAAGACATCGGGCATGATACCGCCACCGCCATATACCGTACGGCCACCCTTGGTCTTGAACTTCTGCGACTCATCGAAATGTATGGAGTCGGCTGAGAAGAACTCGTTGCGGTTATAGCGGTCGATAATATCCATATGGTAGGCCATCTCATCGCCATTGGTATATGGGCGCTGAATGGAGCGACCCGAGGGCGTGTAGTAGCGTGCCACGGTAAGGCGTATCGCCGAACCATCCGTAAAGGGTATCTGCGACTGCACAAGGCCCTTACCAAAGGTGCGACGGCCGATGATTATACCGCGATCGTTATCCTGTATAGCACCCGCCAAAATCTCGCTCGACGAGGCACTGGTCTCATCCACCAATATCGCCACCTCCAAGTCCGTAGAGCCACCATTACCACGGCTATACTCCTTAATCTGCTCACCAAAGCGGTCCTCGGTGTATACTATAAGGCTATTCTCGGGCAGGAACTCATTAGCGATGAGTATTGCCTGGTCGAGGAAGCCACCGCCATTACCACGCAAATCGATAATCAGACCTTGCAGCCCCTCCTCACGGAGTTTCTCAATGGCACTACGCAACTCACTATATGAGGTACGCGCAAACTGCGAGAGGCGCACAAAGCCAATCTTCGCCTCGTTGTCAAGCATAAACGAGGTCTCGATGCTATGTATCTCGATTGGGGCGCGCGTAACCTCGATGTTTACAAGCTCATTAAGTGCCGCACGCTTAACGCCCAACATCACTCGCGTACCACGCTTACCACGCATCAGGCGCACCATGGAGTCCTGCGGAATCTTCTGTCCCGCAACCACCCTACCGTCAATCTTCACGATGCGGTCACCAGGGCGCACACCAGCCTCCGACGAGGGGCCCTTCGGTATTACGCTAAGCACGGTGATTGTATCTGTCGAGGCGTTAAATACGATGCCTATGCCATCGAACTCGCCCTCCAACGACTCGTTCACCTCCGAAAACATCTTCGCGGGGATATACTCCGAGTGTGGATCGAGCTCCGAGAGCAATGCAGGGATAGCCTTCTCGTAGATGGTATCAAGCTTTATGGGGTCGACATAGAAGTTGCGCACCAGGCCTATCGTCTGTAGCAGTTTGTCGTCACCCGCCAAATACTGCTCCATCGCCGCCATCTCGCGCGCATACTCCACCATGTCTATGTTCGTCGTGCCATCATTCTCGGCCATGAGCTCCTGTATACGAGCCCTCTCGCTGGTGCGACCCAAGCCTATACCAAACCATATAGCACCCGCAACAACGAGCACCATAACCGCTGACCACAGCAACGACCAAACCCTCTTTCCTCTACTCTCGGACATACTCCCTACCTATGCAAAGACTCCTCCAAACCTGCAAAAGAGGATTACTTATTCTTGAATGTGTAGGTGAGACCTACAGACAACATCGACGATACCTGTAATTTGTGGTATTCAGCCTTGTTGTAGTAGAGCTGGAAGTAGATCTGTGTCGAGATATACTTTGTCGCCTTGATGTCGATTGTGTTCTCCCAACGGAGCGTGGGCACAACGTGCTCGTATGCAGACTTGTCTACAGCCTTGTTATAAGAGGACAAGTCGGTAATCCAACCGTAGAATGAGTATGCAGTTGTGCGGTAGCGCAACCAGCCATTCTTACCCCATGTCTTATCGAAGTCGAGCTGTACAGAGAGACCACCCTCGAACTTTGAAGTCTGACCATAGGCTACACCATATGCCTTATCCTTCAATGTGGGCACACCATCAACAAGCTCCCAGAATACCGCGGGGTCATTCACGAATGTACCGCTCATCGCTATAGGCGCAAGGTTGACCTTGAGAGGAAAACGCTCCGAAGGAAGGATGTAGGTAAAACCGACTGATGCGTCGAGATAACCGGGAGTCATGAAGTTTGAGATACGATATGCACCAATCTGCTTATCGCCACGCGCGCTGTAGCCCGGAGCAAACTGCGTACGGAACTTTACGTTAGCACCATATGACCAATCCTTAACCAAGGCCCACTGAGGTGAGGTTGAAAGCGCAATCTCATCGACATTCTTGAACCACACGCCACGCTGCTTGCCCTGAAGCTCCATCTTCATGTTGTTGTAACCGAACTTTGCAGTTGCAGTATTTGTGAGCGTGAAGCGACCCTTATTGTATTTATGCAAGAAGTTCAAGCTCGCCAAGACTGTAACGGTGTTATCACCCGATGCCTGCCATGACTTGCTGTATGCCGTTAGCGAGCCGTGGAGGTTTGCCGAGAAGTCTACGGTGTTGTGCTCCTTGCGCTTTGCGAGGCGGTCGGCACGCAACTTCGCATCCGACACATAATCTGCATCAAGCGTCTGAGTCTTCATCTCGTTACCAAAACTTGCACCCTGTGCATTTACATCATCCATCGACACCTGTGCTACTGCACCACTAAGCGTAAATGCCACCAAAAGAAGAGTTAGATAGAATTTCTTCATAATATCAATATCGTTTATAGTTTATTCTTATACTGGGATATGTAATTACAATTGCAAATATACTAATCTTTTCTCAATTTTTTGTATCTTTGCCTATGATAAATGATACGAACGATAAAAAGATTTATACAATGAAATATTTTGGAGCACACGTTAGCGCATCGGGCGGAGTTGAGAACGCCGTAAAAAATGCGCAGGATATAGGGGCTACGGCCTTTGCACTATTCACAAAGAATCAGCGACAGTGGATAGCCCCCGCACTTACAGATAGTCAGGTGGCGACATTCAAGGAGGCAGCCGCAAAGGCGGGATATAGCGCAGCGCAGATTCTCCCCCACGACAGCTACCTCATCAACCTCGGTCACCCCGATGAGGATGGTCTCGAGAAGTCGCGCGAGTCATTTTTCGAGGAGATGGCACGTTGCGAGCGCCTCGGCCTCGACCGCCTGAACTTCCACCCTGGCAGCCACCTCAAGCGCATCAGCGAGGAGGGCTCACTGGACCGCATCGCCGAGTCTATAAACATGGCATTGGCACGCACAAAGGGTGTAACAGCCGTATTGGAGAACACCGCGGGTCAGGGCTCAAACCTCGGCTTTAAGTTCGAGCACCTCGCCTACATCATCGAGCGCGTGGAGGATAAGAGTCGCGTAGGCGTATGTCTCGACACCTGCCACACCTTCGCTGCAGGCTACGACCTTCGCACACGCGAGGCATGTGACGCTACGTTTGCGGAGTTCGACCGCGTGGTAGGTTTTAAATATCTGCGCGGCATGCATCTTAATGATGCTATGCGACCATTGGGTAGCCGCATCGACCGCCACTCACCTCTCGGCGAGGGAGAGATTGGCTGGGAGTGCTTCCGCTACATCGCCCAGGACCCCCGCTTCGACAATATACCTCTCATCCTTGAGACTCCCGATGAGGCTCGCTGGGCAGAGGAGATTGCCAAGCTTAAAGAGTTTGCTAACCAATAATTTACACGATTATGAAGAGAGTATTATGCCTTATCGTAGCGCTCGTAGCATTTAACGCAGCCGAGGCGCAGATTGCAATAGAAAAACCCTTTGCCGTGGGCGCAGACATATCGTGGCTACAGTCACAGGAGGATCACGGCATCAAGTTTAGCGATGGTGGCGTGGAGGGCGATGCTCTCGACATCTTGCGCGACAACGGATTTAATTATATCCGCTTGCGCCTCTTTGTGAATCCCAAGTCGGAGTTGGGCTACTCGCAGCGCGACGGCTACTGCGATTTGGAGCATACGCTCGCCATGGCTAAGCGCATCAAGGAGGCGGGCATGATGTTCCTCTTGGACTTCCACTATTCGGATAACTGGGCAGACCCCGCAAAGCAGATTATGCCCCAAGCATGGCAGACACTCTCGTATGACGAGGTGTGCGAGGCTGTGTATAACCACACCAAGGAGACACTCCTCGCCCTTGAGGCACAGGGCACAATGCCCGATATGGTACAAGTGGGTAACGAGGTAAGCAACGGCATGTTGTGGCCTTATGGTTCTGTACGCCACACCTTTAGCGGTTTGTGTGGCCTTTTGAAGGAGGGTGTGCGCGCAGTCAGGGAGTATGCCCCCGACGCAGAGATTATGATTCATGTGGCACTTGGTGGTCAGGCCGAGGAGTCGGAGCGCTTCTTCGACGCCATGGAGGAGTATGGCGTGGAGTACGACCTTATCGGTCAATCGTACTACCCCGAGTGGCATGGCACATTGGAGGAGTTGGAGGCAAACGCCAACGCCTTGGTACTCAAGTACAACAAGCCACTTATCGTTGTGGAGTATCGCGACCACTACCTCGACATCGAGCGTATCGTAAGTGCACTGCCTAACGGCATGGGTCGTGGCACATTTATCTGGGAGGCTACCTCGCCACAGTGGGGCAAGCTCTTCGATGAGACGGGCGCAGCGACACCCGCACTTGACGACTATAATAGATAGGATATAGATGGGATTGATTGAACTACTGCTAATCTCGGTGGGATTGGCCATGGATGCCTTTGCCGTATCGGTGGGTAAGGGCATGACGCTTAAGAGCGTACGCCCACGCCACGCACTTACTGCGGGCCTATGGTTTGGCCTGTTTCAGGGTCTTATGCCCCTAATAGGCTACTTCGTGGGCAATAGCTTTGCGGAGTATGTCGTGAGCGTCGACCACTGGATAGCCTTTGGTCTGTTGACGCTTATAGGTGTTAATATGATACGCGAGAGCGTGTGGGGCGATGAGGACGATGTGGATGGTAACTTTGGCGTGCGCACCATGCTCGTTATGGCCATCGCCACGAGCATCGACGCATTGGCCGTAGGCATCTCTATGGCGTTCCTCAATGTTAATATATGGTTCTCGGCTGCGGTTATCTGCGTTGTTACGCTAATCATCTCGGCTATGGGTGTATACCTCGGCTCGGCCTTTGGTTCGCGCCTCGGCTCGAAAGCGGGTATCGTAGGCGGTCTTATCTTGATTGCCATCGGCATCAAGATTGTCGTGGAACACGTCTGGTTATAGGAAAATCGGTATTAGAGTAAAACACCTAACATTAGCGCCACACCAAATTTATTGTCAGAGTGGCGCTAATTTACCGCCGATAAAGAGAAAGAGCGGATGGGACATACTAAGCGTATTTCCCATTCGCTCTTTTGATTGAGGTGGCGAAGTAGCGCCACTATCACAATAAATTTAATTTCTCAGGAGAAGGTAGCAGATGCAACGCTCGGCAAAAAAAATGCGGATGGGCTGTACTAAGGCGTACTGCCCATTCGCATTTATTTTTGTTAGCGGCAGCAAATGCTGCCTTATCGTGTGAAATTTACATGCATTGGGTGATGTCCCAGACAAAGGCACGCGAGCCCTGCTGCTTTGTTGTCAAGTCGATCTCGCGAACTGCATCGAGGAGCACGGGAATCTTCTCATCCTCAACAATAGCGAGGATAGAGGTGTTCATTGAGGGCCATGCGTGAGTACCGTAGTGGGGCTCGCCATCGTAGGTGCCACGACCCTCGGTGAGTGCCCAGCGAGTGAAGCCACGCACACCATTATCGTCGAGCATCTTGTTTACTCGGTCGGTGAGTGCCTGGTTGTATGATAAAAAGAATGCTTTCATCTTCAGTAGTTTATTAAGGGTTGGCGAGGCGAAAACCTCGCCAACACGTTATTAATTAGTTATTAGCCTCGCGCTTAGCAATCTGCGCACGGATGAAGGCCTCGTCGTGTGCCTCCTGCTCGGCCTTACGGCGTGCACGGCGCTCCTTGCTACCCTCGAGCATTGCGTAGAGCGAAGGTACGATGAAGAGGGTGATGATGGTAGACATCAAGAGACCACCTACAACCGCGATACCCATAGGCTGCCATGTCTCAGAACCCTCACCGATGCCGAGTGCCATAGGCAACATACCGAGCACGGTGGTGAGTGATGTCATCAACACGGGGCGGAGACGGCTCTTACCGCCATCGATAACGGCGTCAGAGATGGTCGAGCCACGCTCAACAAGCAAGTTCATGTAGTCCACCATCACGATACCGTTCTTGGTTACGATACCCACGAGCATGATAGCACCGATAAGCGCGATAAGCGAGAGAGGTGTTGCTGTGAGCCACAACGCGATGAATACGCCCGACATAGCGAAGGGGATGGTAAACATGATAATGAAGGGGTAGAGCAACGACTCAAACTGTGTAGCCATCACGATGTATACCAACACCACGATAAGGATAAGCAAGAGACCGATATCAGAGAATGC
Source organism: Alistipes sp. (assembly GCA_045634725.1). GTDB lineage: Bacteria > Bacteroidota > Bacteroidia > Bacteroidales > Rikenellaceae > Alistipes. Next base: position 9,825 of record JAZRAT010000026.1, read on the forward strand.
CTCGCCCTGGTCCTCGATAGAACCACCCAACTCGAGTGAAAGACCTGTGGGCACCTCATAATCGGCAAGCATAGCGTTAACCTCAGCAACAGCATCACCAAGAGCTACACCAGCACCTACAGAGCCCTCAACAGTAACGATACGCTGACGGTTCTCACGCTCAATCTCGGGAGAAGCCTGCTCCTCGGTGATTGTTGCTACGTCCTTAAGCTTAATAGCCTGACCTGTAGCGGTGTAAAGCACGATGTTCTCGACATCCTCGATGTTCTTGCGGAACTCCTCGGCGTAGCGAACTACGATATTGTACTCGTCACCATCCTCACGATACTTAGCACACTCATAACCATAGATACGGTTACGGATGAACTGCGCAGCAGTAGCAGAGTTAAGACCGTAATATGCGAGTTTCTGGCGGTCGAAGCTTACGTTGAACTCGGGCTCGAGGTCCTCACGCGAGAGCTTAACGTCACGCATTGAGGGCAACTGCGCCATCATAGCCTTAAGCTCGTTAGCTGTAGCCATGGCGTTATCCATGTTGTGACCAAAGACTTTGATGCTGACGTTACTTGCGCCACCACCCATACCGCCCTGCTGGCCACCAGGGATAACCTGAAACTCCTCAATCTCGGGGATTGCAGCGAGGTCCTTACGCAAGTCATCCGAAATCTCATAGATCGAAGGACGTGTGATATCCTCGCGGCTGGGCATACGGAGGTTATAGTTGATAAGGTGTGAGCCTGTAGTCTGCATTGCAGCGAAGGCGTTGTTTGACGAGCTCTCACCCGCAGAGGTACTTACCATGTGGATGTAGGGATAGTGCTCCGCGATGATATCGTCAATCTGTCGTGCGATGCGCGAAGTCTCACTAACATGGGTATTCTGTGGGAGCTTCACACTCATTGTGATACGCGCGTTATCCGAAGGTGGGAAGAACTCGGTAGGCACCTTGGTAATCAACACAAGCGATACACCAAACACCAAGAGCAACAACAAGGTCGCTGTCTTACGCCACTTAACAACGAAGCGAAGCATCTTCTCGTATACGCCATCGAGCCACTGAAGGAAGAGGTCGATAGGCTTGTAGACAATACCGATACCCTTGTATGTGTGAGCGCCACCATCGAGCTTAAGCATATATGCAGAGAGCATAGGTGTAAGGGTGATAGCCGCAGCGGTAGATACACACACCACGATAGTAACAATCCAACCGAGCTCCTTGAAGAGGATACCTGCCATACCAGGAATCATGGTCAAAGGCATAAACACGGCAACGACAACCAATGTTGTAGCGATAACCGAGAGCCATACCTCGTTTGTAGCGTAGATAGCCGCCTCCTTGGGCTTCGAACCACGCTCGATGTGTGTTGTAATGTTCTCCAACACCACGATAGCATCATCCACAACCATACCGATAGCGATAGAGAGCGCCGAAAGCGAGATGATGTTAAGCGTAGAACCTACAGCGTAGAGGTAGATAAAGGCGCAGATAAGCGAGATGGGGATTGTCAAGCAGATGATGAAGGTTGCACGCCAGCGACCCAAGAAGAACATCACCACCAAGATCACGAAGATAAAGGCGAACATAATGGTCTCGGCGAGCGAGTTGATAGCGTCCTTGATATACTCCGATGACTCGTAGATTGTCTCAACCTTACAGTCGGGGGGCAATGTGGGGATAATCTCCTCGAGCTTTGCCTGAACACCCTCAACAATCTGCACAGAGTTTGCACCTGTCTGCTTCTGCACAAGGATACGCACACCACGACGGCCATTGATACGCTCATCCATTGTAAGCTCCTCGAGCGTATCCTTAATCTCGGCTACATCCGAGAGCATCACGGTGCGACCACCCTGATTTGAGATTACGACATCGAACAACTCACGGCTGTCATCAAACTCAAGGTCGGTCTTGATGTTGAAAGTCTGTGTACCGAGGTCGAGCTTACCGCCAGGGATGTTGATATTCTCCGACGCGATAATCTGACCGAGCGACTCAACAGTAAGGCCATAAGCCTGGAGCTTATTGGGGTCCACGTTAACCTGCACCTCACGCTCACGAGCACCAATAACGGCAACAGAACCGATACCGTTGATACGGTTAAGCTCGTTAACCATCTTGTCACCAAGAATCTTGTAGAGCGCATTGTAGCTCTCATCAGCCGTAACCGAGAGCATCATGATAGGCATCATCGAAGATGAGAACTTCATGACCGTAGGATACTCCACATCCTCGGGCAAGAGTGACTGTG
>JAZRAT010000027.1:0-4910 GCA_045634725.1 Alistipes sp.
CGAGGTTCTTGAGCTTTGAACGCACGAATGCGGGACCCTTACCGGGCTTGCAGTGCTGGAAGTCAACAACGATGAATGTCTTACCCTCCATCTCAACGCACATGCCAATCTTAATGTCAGATGCTGTAATAGTCATAATAAATGTTGTTATTTAGTTAAATTATATAATCTTGACGATTAATGTTGCTAAGAATACAACCGCGCAAAGATAGTAAAAAAAAATAGTAATGAGAAATTTTTCCTATATTTGCGTAGTTTTTGTGATGCACATAGTACTAATTAAGCGTTATGACTATGATAGATAAGCAACATGGTCTGCCCGAGATTACGACATTCTCGGCTGACGACAGACGATTTATGCAGATGGCGATAGAACTCTCGGTGAAGAATATCGACGAGGGCGGTGGACCCTTTGGTGCAGTTATCGTCAAGGATGGCAAGGTGGTGGCTAAGGGTGCTAACCGCGTAGTCCCGAATAACGACCCTACGGCACACGCCGAGGTTGTGGCGATACGCAATGCGTGCAGGGAGTTGGCTACCTTTGACCTCTCGGGATGCACGGTCTACGCTTCGTGTGAGCCATGCCCCATGTGCCTAAGTGCGATTTATTGGGCGGGAATCGACCGCATCTGCTATGCTAACACCAAGCGCGATGCTGCGGCTATAGATTTCGACGACTCGTTCATCTACGACCAGCTGCGCCTGGACTACGACCGCCGAAGCATCCACTGTGAGCACTTTATGCGTGATGAGGCCCTCGCGGCATTTCGCAAGTGGGAGGATACGGTAGATAAGATAGAATATTGATTTGTAAATACTTATAAGACTATGAACCTGAAATATAATGTTGATGACCGCCTGCCTGCTGGGCAGTTGATGATGTACGCCATTCAATGGTTTGTGCTCTGCATTGCCGTTGTCTCTACGAGCGTCTTTGTTGCGACAGGTACGCCCGAGGAGCGACTCTTCTTCTCGCAGAAGCTCTTTGCCGTTACGGGTATCGCGGGTCTTTTGCAGGTGGTATGGGGACATCGCTTGCCTATCGTTGTGGGCCCCGCCGCAGTGCTCCTTGTGGGTGTTATGGCGTCGCTCGCGGCCAATGCAGATGTCTCGGCGATATATAGCTCCATCGCTATTGGTGGTGTGCTGATTACGCTACTTACGATTGGCGGCCTTATGCGCTTCGTGCAGCGCATATTCACACCCCGCATCGTTGTTGTGATACTGATGCTCATCGCTACTACGCTTGCACCGACCATTACAAATCTGGTCTTTCCTGCACGCGCCTCACACGATGAGCATATCTTCGGTCTCCTCTTTGCTGTTGTTGGTGTGGTGCTTATGGTCGTTGCCAATCGCAACCTCAAGGGCGTGGCTAAGAGCCTTGTTATCCCTGCTGCTCTGGTTGTGGGTAGCGCTCTCTATTTCGCTATTTTCGACGCTCCCCAGCATGTCGAGAGTGATGCTTCGTGGCGCGGACTCTTTGTTGAGGAGTTTGCCTTCGACTGGAGCCTTGTTGTGGCATTCGTAATTTGCTATATTGCCCTTGCAATCAATGATATAGGCTCTATGGAGTCGTTGGGTGGTATGCTCGGTATTAAGGACATGGACAAGCGCATGAAGCGCGGTATGCGCATTACGGGCGTTATGAACATCGTTGCGGGCTCGATGGGTGTCCTTGGCCCCGTGAACTACTCTATGAGTCCTGGTGTTATCGCCTCTACGGGTTGTGCCTCGCGTTATGCTCTTATCCCCGCTACGCTGTTGTTGGCGGCGTGCGCCCTCTTCCCCGATGTCATCTGGGTGTTGACGGCAATCCCCTCACCCGTAATCGGTGTAATATTGCTATTTTTGATGGGTACACAGCTTGCTGCATCCTATGAGATGATGCAGTCGTCACGTTCGGCTACGACCTTTGCCGATGCCATGACTCTCGGCTTGCCCATCATGGTAGCCATGCTCTTCCAGCTTATGCCTAAGGGTATCGCTCCCGCGGTTATTCAACCCTTGGTGGGTAACGGTTTTGCCGTTGGAGTCATTATGGTGATGATTATGGAACACGTTATCAATCGCTCAAAGAGTTGATACTTTGGCGATAAGCGATGCGATAATATAATTAAGGGGCGGAAAGTTGTTAAATAGAAATTGTTTAATTACCTTTGCGCCCTGTATTTTTCAAGCAATTTACATATATTTATATAACTAACCCAAATTTTTCACCAATATGAGCGATTGGTTAAATAGTGTGTTTCTGGGACCCTCAGTAGCACATACGGTATTCATCTTGGCGATTGTAATTGCCTCGGGTTTGGCATTGAGTCGCATCAAGATTAAGGGTATTTCGTTGGGTATGACCTGGATTCTCTTTACGGGTATCGCAGCGGGTCATGTGCTCGGCATGTTCGACGCATCGGATGCTATCCACCACGACACCCTCCATTTTGTCAAGGAGTTTGGTCTCATTCTCTTTGTATTCTTCATCGGTCTGCAGGTAGGCCCCTCGTTCTTCTCATCACTCAAGGGTGGTGGCTTGAAGCTTATCGGTCTTGCAGCCCTCGTAATCGTGCTTGGCGCTGGCGTAACCCTCGCCATCCACTACATCACTGGCGAGCCATTGCCTACGATGGTAGGTATCATGTCGGGTGCTGTGACAAACACTCCTGGTCTTGGTGCTGCACAGCAGGCATTTGCCGATTCTGGCATCGCGAATGAGGAGCTAACTAAGTCTATCTCACTTGGTTATGCTGTGGCTTATCCCTTGGGTGTGGTTGGTATCATCGCCACAATCATCATCATGCGCTACGTTATGCGTGTCGACTTCAAGAAGGAGGATGAGGCACTTAAGGCGTTGAGCAACGAGGCTAACTTGCCCCACCGCTACTCTGTACAGTTTACTAACGAGATGCTCGAGGGTAAGACTATCGCTATTGCTCACATGCTTATCAACCGCCAGTTCGTGGTGTCACGCATCATGCACCCATCGGGTGAGATTGTTATGGCTGACGGTAACTCGAAGCTCTCGATTGGCGATAAGTTGCGTGTCATTTGCTCGGAGGAGGATAGCGAGGCTATTCTCGCCTTCTTCGGTCACCCCATCGAGATGACTGCCGACGAGTGGGGCGCTACAGCAATGCAGTCGACACCTCTCGTATCGCGCCGTATCCTCATCACACGCGAGGAGATTAACGGTAAGAAGTTCTCTGACCTCCGCCTCCGTACTCGCTACGGTATCAACATCACTCGCGTACACCGTGCTGGTGTCGACCTTCTTCCCTATCAGGGTATGGAGCTCCAGGTGGGTGATAAGGTGATGGTTGTAGGTCCTGAGGCTGCCGTTGCACAGGCCGAGAAGGTCTTGGGTAACTCACTCAAGAAGCTCGATCACCCCAATTTGTTGCCCGTATTCTTGGGTATCGCACTTGGTGTATTGCTCGGCACACTTCCCCTTATGAACGTACCACAGCCCGTTAAGCTCGGTCTTGCGGGTGGTCCCCTCATCATCGCTATCTTGTTGGGTAAGTATGGCCCTCACTTCGGCCTTGTTACCTACACTACTATGAGCGCTAACCTTATGCTCCGTGAGATAGGTCTCGCATTGTTCCTTGCGGCCGTAGGTATCGGTGCGGGTGATGGCTTTGTGGATGCAGTCGTAGGTGGCGGTTATAAGTGGGTAGGCTATGGTGTTCTTATCACCGTTATTCCTCTTGTTATCGTGGCACTTATCGCACGTCTCAAGTTCAAGATTAACTACTACACTATGATGGGTATGATGTCGGGTGCTATGACTGATCCTCCAGCACTTGGCTTCTCGAGCACCTCTGCAGGTAACGATATGCCTGCTATGGGCTACGCTACGGTTTACCCCGTCGTTATGTTCTTGCGCGTGCTCACAGCGCAGTTGCTCATGCTCTTCGCTATCCCCGCGTTGGTTGCAGCACAGCCCGCTGTTGAGACGCCCGCTCCCGTTGAGGAGGTCGTAGAGTTTGTAGCTCCCGTTGAGGAGGTTGCTGATGCTACAGAGACTGCTGAGGTAGCTACCGAGGCGGAGACAATCAACTACGAGGATGCAGTGGTTGCAGAGTAATCTGCTCCAAATAAATAGAGTAATAGCGGACTTTCGGGTCCGCTATTATTTTTATACCACATAATATATAAGTATAGCCTCGCACACATAGCGCAGACACTTGCCCACAAGCAACCACCACGCCGTAGGCCAAAACTTCGCCTTGTAGAAGCCTAACACTATGGCAAACACGTCGCCCACAAAGGGTACCCACGACACCAATGCCAATATTGGGCCCCACTTATCCACTAAGCCCTTGTGCTTGACGATAGTCTCGTGCTTTACCCTGAAATACTTCTCCAGCCACTCGGTCTTGCCGAGCCATCCCATCCAGTAGCTTATGAGTCCACCCACCCAGTTTCCGAGTGTTGCGGTGGCGACGATGCCCACGGGACTGCACCCCGCAGCTACGAGACCCATCAATACCGCGTCGGAGCTGAAGGGTAGTATCGTTGCCGCGAGTAGCGCACTTATAAACATGCCGAAATATCCCCAGTCGAGAAGTATCACTTCGAGTTGTTCAAGCCACTCCATACCATGAAATTTTTGCGTTCCACAAAGATAGAACAAAAACCATTACACCGTGCGACAATGGTGCCAAAATGAGAAAAAAGTAAAAAAAGTGGGGTTGGAATGCCGAAAATTGAAAAAAAATATCTACTTTTGTTGTTGGTTGTGGTAGATGTTTACCGCCCCGTGTGTGTATATTATTGAACCTGAAATACATAACTAACGTTAAACAATCAAATGAAGCGCATTTTGGTCGTAGGTGCCGGTGGTCAGATTGGATCTGAGTTGGTGCCATATCTTCGCTCAATCTATGGTGCATCGAATGTCGTTGCTACCG
>JAZRAT010000028.1:0-7008 GCA_045634725.1 Alistipes sp.
ATTCGAACCCCCGGAGCCTCGCAGCTCAACGGTTTTCAAGACCGCCGCAATCGACCACTCTGCCACCTCTCCAAAGGACAAAAGTATAGCATTTTTTCTAAACCACCAAATATTTTGCAAACTTTTTTTAATCTTTTTTCACACCCATTGTATAACGTATTGTAAACCAAAAAGATATGCGGGTGTAAATTTTTAGTCTTTTTTAGCCTCTATAGTCGTGAAATCTCGGTTTTGCGTGTTTTTGTGATATTTTCGGGTGCCGATGCGCGGGGTGGTATTGTGGTTTTTATAGCGGTTTATAATCGCTAAGTGCATAAAAAAGGGTTGCCCCCAGTGGACAACCCTCTAAATATATATAGGTGCGACTACTGCTGCTGTGTGGCCTGCTGAGCCTCGCGGAGAGCACGCGCCTCCTTGCGAATCTTGAGCGGTGTCTTCTTGAGGTACTTACGGCAGAAGAGCGCAAAGTGACCGTGGTTGGTGAAGCTATACATCTTGATGATGCTCTTGAGAGGTACGTTGGTCTCGGTAAGAAGACGCTCAATCTCTATGATGCGCTGTTTCTGCATCCAGCTATATGGAGTGTCGTTGAACTCCTGCTTGAACATATTGTTGAAGTGCTGAATGCTGAATCCGCAGATGTCGGCGAGCTCCTCTACGGTCTTCACGCGTGGCGCGTTATTACGCACGAGCGATGCGAACGACTGGTTGCGGTCGAAGAGGTTGTAGAAGGTGCGGAGCTGAATCTGTGGGGTGTAGAAGAACTTGAAGATTACGAACATCTCCTGAATCTTCGCACTCTGCAGGTGGTTACACTTCATCGAGTTCTCGAGGTAAAGGCGTACCGACTGCAAGAGCAGATTCATGGACTCGTTCATCGCCACCTGTGTGAACTTGTAGTTAATCTTCTTAATCTTGCCCACGATGCTGTTGAATGGGATCATGTCGCATGCGGCGCCTGCAGCGATGAAGTGGGCGCGGATAATCTCGACATCTGTCAACGCTGTTACGTCGTATTGGTATGCGCGGAAGCAGAATACGAAGTGGCCCTCACGAACGGTATAATCGCAACGCTCCTCTGAGTCGATTGTGAAATCGCCCTTTATAAGGAATAGTAGGCAGTTGCTGTCGCCACGCTCGAAGGTCATCTTCTCTCCGGCCTTTAGTGTGATTAACGAGAAACCAGCCTCGGGTTCGAGTGTGTATGAGTGGCACGTTGCCGGGCAGTGATTAGACATATATTTATAGTTTAAGGTTATATTATTGTAAATTAATCTCGCTTTTACTCTTACAAAAGTAATCAAAAAAAATTATAATCCAAGCATTTCGCCACTAAAATGTTAATAAAATATGCAAATTTATATGTTTTAGGGTCTTTTTAGCGCGCTAAAAGACCCTAAAACAATTGTCGAAGAATATTTATTTAGCGGGTAGGTATCGGGGGTGGGGATGAGTTAGGTGATGAGTTCGGTTATGAGGGTTGAGTCCGCGATAGGTTAAGGCTCGAAGTTGCAACGTAGCATCACTTCGGCGGGTTGCTCCGCCTTGATGCGACCAATCATCACGTCGAGATACTCCTGAATATCATCTCTTAAGCGCTTGTATAGCGGGCACGATGTGTAGTTCTCGTTGTCGAGCAACACGTCGCGTATCGAGCGCAGGGTGTTGGTGTAGTTCTGCAACTCGTTTTTGAGCGCTACGCCCTCGACCTTCGAGCCGTTAATCTTGGCCACGGAGAGCTGGCGCAGTTTGTCGCACACGGCAGTGAGCAGTGGCATTGTGACATTGTCCATGAGCGTGTGGCCATGCATAAACAGGTAGCAGTTATCGCGCTCTACACCACGCTTACTTAGTTGATTACCAAGCGCTTCGACGGCCTCACAAATAGTCGGGTTGTCGCTCTCGAGGGCCTGGCGTCGGCGCTCGACATTGCGTTGTAGCCATGCGAGTGTACCCTCGCCATTGTGGCGTATGTCGACGTAGCCAAGGCGCACCGCAGCACGGAACTCCGCCAACGTAAATACGCTCTCGGTAGAGTTGCGCGCGGAGTGCACATACCACAAAAATAGCGGGTATATAATCTCGGAGTATGCCGCCATGAAGCGCTCAAAGTCGAAGATGCGTGTGTCGTTCTTCGTCGCCTTGACGCATACGTTGCGCAGCGATGGCGCGTAGCAGAGGTAGTTCTCCGTGGCGTAGGTGTAGGTGTGGAACATATTGTCGGCATTGAGAATTCGTGCCGACTGCTCGGTCTCGCCCGCAAAGAGGTAGTCGAAGTCGGAGTCTACACACAGGAGCACACTCTCCTTCTCGGTGCGGTCGAGCATCGACATAAGCACCTTCTTGCCTTTGGGCAGGTCGTCACGGTTGGGTACCGATATCTCGAAGCGCAGATAGGGGTTGCGGAAGTGGTCGAATATTCCGCGCCAGAAGGCTACATCCTCATATCCCTCGACATATACATGCACGAGGTGTCGGTCATCTTCGGGCGGAAGAATCTCGGGTAGTTGCTTGGGGTTGTATGCCGTGAGGTCGCGGCGGCGATGTCTCTTCTTCTGTTTCATAGCGTAAAGTTACAAAATTTTTGCTATCTTTGACACACGAACCTAAATTTATTACTATGGCAAGCGACTGGAAGGATAGACTGGGCGTAGTTTTTTCTACTAATCCCGACTTTGCATATAACACCGCGGAGGAGGCTGAGGCCGAGACCCTCGACCCCTCGAAGCAGAATCTCAAGATATGGCTCGACAGACTTAAGGGTGGCCGCGTGGCTACTGTTGTGCGTGGCTTCGTAGGTAGCTCGGACGACCTCGCAGAGCTGGGCAAGGAGCTTAAGAAAAGTTGTGGCGTGGGTGGCACGGCCAAGGATGGCGAGATTATCATCCAGGGTGACCACCGCGACCGCGTTGTGGAGCTACTCACCAAGGCGGGATATAAGTGTAAAAAGGCAGGTGGATAGTCTTTAATATCAGGGTTTTATGCCGATACCTATGAGTCTCTTTCGACGAACATATCTTGTTATTATCTGTGCACTAATCGCTTTAGGATGCGGTACGGTGATTGAGGGCTACCCCACACATGGGGAGTCTTCTATCGTTGTTGTGGGCGACGAGGCCCCCGACTTCACGGCTACGCTTCTTAGTGGCGAGAGTGTGAGTCTCGCGGCGTTGCGCGGCGAGGAGGTGTTGCTCGTGCTCTTCTCGCATGAGTGCCCCGACTGCAAGATGTTTCTTGATGATATGCAGGCGTCAAAGGCGGAGTTCGACGAGTTGGGAGTAAGGATTCTGGCCATTGAGCGCGACGGAGATGCCGAGGAGGTGACGGCATATATGGCGGAGAATGGCTATGAGTTCGATGTGGCGGTGGATGACGATCGCGCCATATATAACCTCTACGCCACGACCTATGTTCCGCGAGCCTATCTTATTGATAGGGAGGGGGTTGTTGTGTGTGCAACGATAGAATATGATGCCTCTTATGTTGCTCAGCTGTTGAGTTGTGTGCCACGATAAAAAAAGACTGTCAGGCGTATGCTTGACAGTCTTACTTTTTGTGGGCCCAGAGGGGCATGATCCCACGACCTTCGGATTATGAGTCCGCTGCTCTAACCAACTGAGCTATGGGCCCAACGTTTTCACGTTTTAGTGGGGCAAAGATAATACAATTTTCGCAATGCGCAATAATGCAAGAAGATTTTTTCGCCCATTTGACCTATTTTCGAGAGACTTGCCCCGTGTAGTTTCCACCGCTAATATCGTGTTATCTAACTAAAAACGCGCAAAATTCGCATGGTTTCGCCCTTTACATCTTTGATGTAACCATTTTTTTTGTACCTTTGTCAATTATTAGTTTGTTAAGCAATAATTCAAAACTCAATAATATGAAGAAAACCTTTACAAAGTTTGTATGCTTGGCCGTTGCGCTCTTTAGCTTCAGCACGCTTCAGGCACAGGAGAACCAGGCAAATCCCTATGGTGAGGACAACGAGATCTTCAAGCTCGGCGTCGAGGCTCGTTTCGACTATCTCAACCAGGCCGTTGCCGGCAACCACGACATCGCTGGCTCGGGCTTCAAGGTGCGCTACTTCAACTTGCGCATGGATGGCCAGATTAGCCCAAAGTTCAGCTACTCATGGCGTCAGCGCTTCAACCGTGCTAACTCTATCAGTGAGTTCGCACAGAACACCGACTGGCTTACATTGACCTATAAGCCTACTAAGAACTGGGCTATTCAGGCTGGTAAGCAGGTACTTATGATTGGTGGCTGGGAGTATGACCGCGCACCCATGGACCTCTACTTCTGCTCGGAGTTCTGGAACAATGTTAACTGCTATCAGATTGGTGCAAGCGTGGCTTACACAACCAACGAGGGCAACGACACTATCCTCTTCCAGGCGTGTCAGAGCCCCTATGACACTACGTCTGCTTCTGTAGATTACTATGCATTCAACCTCTACTGGAGTGGCTCGCATGGTTGCTACACGGCGCTCTACTCGCTTAACTTCATGCAGTATGCTCCTGGTAAGTACGACACATATATCGCCCTCGGTAACCAGTTTTCATTCGGTGATGCAAAGTTGCAGGTAGACCTTATGAATCGTGGCCCCAAGGCTAAGGACCTCCTCTTCGATAACTTCTCTATCATGGGTGAGTTCTCATACCTTATCGCTGACCGCGTGAACGTATTCGCTAAGGCTACTTACGACAAGATTGGCACAAGCGCCATCGCTGCTTCAGGCCTTATCCCTGGCACAGAGATCACTCGCCTCGGCGCAGGTGTAGAGTACTATCCTATGGGTGGTCAGGGCAACCGCGATGTACGCCTTCACGCTGCTTATGCCTATAATATCGGTACAAACACAAACATCGCAGGCACTGCTTTGGGCGATGGCTCATACCTCACCGTAGGTCTTACATGGCGCATCGACATCATGTCTGCAGCCAAGAAGTTCATCACTAAGGTGGCTAACAATTAGTATATCAAATCAAAACTTAAATAAGTATTATGGAGAAAAAAGAGAATGGCGTAAAGAAACTCCTTGCGGGTGTTCTTTGCCTTATTATCGTTGTTGCCATCTTCGGTGGTATCGGTAGCGTGATGGGTCTCCCCAACATGCTCAACACCATCATGAAGACTGCGCACGACTTGTTGCTCAACACCGTATTCTACCTCATGGCCATCTGCGTTATCACAGGTGCTTTGGGTCGTATCTTCGTTGAGTTTGGTGTGGTTAGCCTTTTGGAGCGTATCTTGCGTCCCTTGATGCGTCCCTTGTTTAACCTCCCTGGTGTTGCGTCACTCGGTGCGGTTATGACATTCCTCTCGGATAACCCTGCCATCATCTCGTTGGCTAAGGATAAGCGCTTTAGCACTTACTTCAAGAAGTATCAGCTTATCTCGCTTACCAACTTCGGTACAGCCTTCGGTATGGGTCTTTTGGTTATCGTGTTCATGGTAAGTAACGGTTTCTACGTTGAGCCTTTCATCGGTTTGTTCGGCGCCTTCGTAGGTTGTATCATCTCTACACGCCTCATGCAGCGCTTCGTTATCAAGGCATACCCCCAGTATAAGGAGGAGATGGCTGCGGAGCTTACTGAGGAGGATAACAAGGAGAGCGAGGTTATTAAGGAGACATCGTTCTTCACTCGCGTGTTGAACTCATTGCTCGATGGCGGTAAGACAGGTGTTGACGTGGGTCTCTCAATCATCCCTGGCGTATTGATCATCTCTACTCTCGTTATGATTCTTACATTCGGTAGCACCGATGGCGAGTACACAGGTGCTGCATACGAGGGTGTTGAGTTCTTGCCTTGGCTCTTTGGTCATATCAACATCATCTTCGAGTGGTTGTTCGGCTTCGAGAGCCCTGAGCTTATGGCCTTCCCCATCACATCGTTGGGTGCTGTAGGTGCAGCTTTGGGTCTTGTTCCTGGCTTCGTTGAGAAGGGCTGGGCTGATGGTAACGCTATCGCAGTGTTCACAGCTATCGGCATGTGCTGGAGTGGTTACTTGAGCACTCACACCGCTATGCTCGACTCACTCGGCTACCGTAAGCTTACCTCTAAGGCTATCCTTGCTCACACCGTGGGTGGTCTTGTTGCAGGTATCGTTGCTCACTGGACATTCGTTCTCTTTGTTCTTGTTACTGGTGGCGAGCCTACTGCACACGAGGGTAGCGCACCAAAGTTGGCCTCTAATACAATCACCATTGAGTGGGTTGGCGAGAACCAGGTTAAGGTTGGCGACCGCGTATTTACTGACGAGGCTGGCGATACTCCCGAGGAGGATGGCTCACTCGCACGCGTTATCGCTGCAACTCTCCTCGAGGATGAGAAGAACGTGGAGCTCGTTGATGGCGAGAAGATCGATGCTATTAAGTACATCGAGAATGCCGAGGCTTCGGATGCAAGCCGTGAGAGCTTGTTGAAGGAGGTCACTGCTGGCTTCGAGATGTATCGCGATGCAGTCGCAGTACGCCAGTTCGGTAAGCCTGTCGCAGAGCTCGATGAGGCACAGCGCCTCGAGCTCGATAACCTCATTCCCTATAAATTAGCCGTTGATGCGGAGGCGGAGCCTGTTGCAGAGGAGGCAGAGACTGCCGAGGCAACAGAGGCTACTGAGCCCGCTGAGGCTGAGTAATCGTCGTCGATTGATAATCACTGGAGGTCGTACCCACGGGTGCGGCCTCTTTTTTTGTTGCGTGTACCTATTTCGCCTTTATATTATATATATAGGTATAAATGGGAGTTTTTGAAAAATGTAAATAATTTTGAAAATTTTTTAATAAAATATTTGGAGATTAAAATAAAAGCGCTACCTTTGCACCCGCAATCAGGAAGTAACAACGATACTGAGCGCAACAAACGGTTCTTAGAAATATTTTTGAAAAAAGATTCCAAAAAATTTGGTGGTTTCAAAAATATGGTTTATCTTTGCACCGCTTTTCCGCCTTAAAAAGCGGAGGGGTTAAAACAGGAAGTTCTAGCAATAGAATATAGTTCTTTG
>JAZRAT010000029.1:0-4851 GCA_045634725.1 Alistipes sp.
TGATTAAGTATTACAAACAGAACTCAAAATAGGAGAAGCAATGGCTAACTTTTATATAGATAATAAGGATTTGCAGTATCACCTCTCTCATCCCTTGATGAAGAGGATTATTGAGCTCAAGGAGCGCAACTTTGCCGATGCTAAGGAGTACGACTACGCACCCCAGGACGTGGAGGATGCACTCGACTCATACCGCCGTGTGTTGGAGATCGTGGGCGACGTTTGTGGCGAGGTTATCGCTGCGAATGCCGAGAGCGTAGACCACGAGGGTCCCCGCGTTGTCAACGACCACGTTGAGTATGCTTCGGGCACAGTACGCAACATCGAGGCGTTGAACGCCGCAGGCTTGGGCGGTATGACCCTTCCCCGCAAGTATGACGGCTTGAACATGCCCGTTACATGCTTCGCCATGGCTAACGAGATGGTAGCACGCGCCGATGCAGGCTTTGAGAACATCTGGGGCTTGCAGGATTGCGCCGAGACCATCAACGAGTTCGCATCAGAGGAGATTAAGCAGCGCTTCTTGCCCCGCGTATCTGCTGGCGAGACCTGCGCTATGGATCTTACAGAGCCCGATGCAGGCTCAGACCTTGGTGCAGTTATGCTCAAGGCATCGTGGGATGAGGCAGCTGGCGTATGGCGTTTGAACGGCTGTAAGCGTTTCATTACCAATGGTGATGGCGACATCTCGCTCGTATTGGCTCGTACCGAGGAGGGCACAAAGGATGCACGAGGCCTTTCGATGCTTATCTACGACAAGCGCGATGGTGGCGTTAAGGTACGCCGTATCGAGAACAAGCTCGGTATCAAGGGCTCACCTACCTGCGAGTTGGTATTCAACAACGCCCCCGCGGTGTTGGTTGGCGACCGCAAGATGGGACTCATTAAGTACGTCATGTCGCTCATGAACGCAGCGCGCTTGGGTATCGCAGCACAGTCTACAGGTTTGTGCGAGGCTGCCTACCGCGAGGCATTGAAGTATGCCAAGGAGCGTGAGCAGTTCGGCAAGGCTATCTACGAGTTCGCTGCCGTACGCGAGATGCTTAAGAACATGGAGGCCAAGACCCTCGCATCACGCGCAATGCTCTACGAGACAGCACGCTTCGTGGACATCTACAAGCAGCTTTCACACATCTCTCACGACCGCTCACTCGAGGCTGAGGAGCGCCAGGAGATGAAGTTCTATAACCGCCTCGCTGATGGCTTTACTCCTCTTGCAAAGATGTTTGCTTCGGAGTATGCTAACGAGGTTGCGTACGACTCTATCCAGATTCACGGTGGCTCGGGCTACATGAAGGACTACGCTTGCGAGCGCTTGTACCGCGATGCCCGCATCATGAACATCTACGAGGGTACTACACAGCTTCAGGTTGTTGCAGCTATCAACCACGTTACTAAGGGCACCTACCTCGAGCAGATCATGCGCTACGAGGAGAACGCACGCACCGAGGCTACAAAGGCTATGGGCGAGCAGTTGGTAGAGTTGCGTAAGGTCTACGAGCAGGTTGTGGCACGCGTTGAGGCTATCGACAAGGAGGCAACCGGCTATAAGGAGTTCCACTCACGCCGTCTCGTGGAGATTGCTGGTTACATCATCATGTCTCACATCATGTTGCGCCAGGCTGCGGAGTGCGAGGCAGATTATTTGAACCCCACAAAGATCTTCGTGAAGTACGCTACGAAGAAGGTTACCGAGGCTGCGGCATATATCAATGCTTCGGAGGCATCGGATGTAGAGTTGTTCGCCTAACGACTTCACCAAACATAAGAAGAAGAAAGTCCACCCCGAAAGGAGTGGACTTTCTTATTAGCCCCACGACCCAATTTCTTGTCAGAAGTCGTGAGATGTGGCTTATCACAAGAAATTAAAGATTGCTGTAAGAAGGCTGCATATACAACGCTCGGCAAAAATGCCGTCGATGGGTAGTACTTTGGCGTACGTCCCATTGACGGCACTTTTTGTTAGCGGCAGTAGATGTCTGCCTTATTACTGTAATCTTAGGAAGCCAATACCGAAACGCTCCACCGCAGCACGCTCGAGATCCTCACGCACTGAGGGGTCAGCGATGGAGATAAGAAGCTTTGCACGCTCGGCGAGTGACTTGTTGCGGAGATATACGATACCGTGCTCGGTAGCGATATACTGCGCCTGGAAGCGTGTAGTCACGACACCTGCACCCTTAGTGAGGGTAGGAACGATCTTAGACTGACCCTTAGAGGTGATTGATGGAAGGGCGATGAAGCACTTACCACCCTCTGAGAGCGCACCACCATACATAAAGTCGTGCTGGCCACCTACGCCCGAGAAGATGCGCTCACCGATAGAGTCGGCGCAAATCTGACCTGTGAGGTCGATCTCGATAGCAGAGTTAACAGCCATAACCTTGGGATTCTGGCGGATGTTCTGAGGATCGTTTGTCCATGCCACATCACGGATAACAACGTCGCGGTTACCATCGAGGTAGTCGTAGAGGCGCTGGCTACCGAGGCAGAGGCATGCTACTGACTTACCAGGATAGATCTTCTTGAGTGAGTTGTCGATGATACCCTTCTGGATGAGGGGCACTACGCCGTCGGTCATTGCCTCGGTATGAAGACCGAGGTGCTTGTGACCCTGAAGTGCATCGAGCACAGCGTTAGGAATACCACCTACACCAATCTGCAATGTTGCGCCATCAGGAATCTCGCCTGCGATGTAGTTACCGATAGCACGCTCCACGGCGTTGGGCACAACAGTGGGCACCTCAACGAGGGGCTCGTCACCGCGTACCATAGCGTCAATCTTCGACACATGGATTACGGGGTCACCAAAGGTGCGGGGCATATACTTGTTCACCTGCGCGATGATGACCTTTGAGCACTCTACAGCCGAGAATGCGAGGTCAGCAGATACACCATATGAGCAGTAACCCTCCTCGTCGGGCTCCGAGACGTTCAAAAGCGTAACATCGAGGGGCACCTGACCTGAGCGGAAGAGGAAAGGAATCTCGCCCAAGAATGCGGGGATGGTCTGCGCCACGCCCGAGTTGATGGCGTTGCGAAGGTTGTTAGCCACGAAGAAGCTGAGTGGCTCGAAAGAGTCGCGGAGCTCTGCCTTTGCATAGGGGGCATCGAAGCGACCGATAGCGAATGCTGTGTATACCTTTACGTCGCGAAGCTCGGGTGCACGATCGGTCATCGCCTGCACCAAAACCTCGGGGATAGATGTCGAGCCCTGGATGTATACCGAGTCACCCGACTTGATAAGTTTGACGGCCTCAGCCGCACTTACTAAATTCATACGCAATATTCTTTGAAAAGGGCTGTCCTTATTGGGGGCAGCCCTACCTTATTTAACATTTACTTTCCAAGAAATTGTATAGCAAGAGCTAGTTTTAGGCTTGCGACGGCTGTGAAACCGCAGCATACTGAAGCGTATGTGAGGATTTCACAGACTAGCATAACGACAAAATAGCCTTGCTAGACGATTTCTAATAGTCCTGGCTGAACAAACGGAGACGCTTATCCAACTCATCGTACTGATAGTCCGAAATCATCGACACGCAACCACGCAAGCCCTGACGTGAGCTACCTGTAGGTGCGAGGGTGATAGCCGAGATACCGTAGTAGATAAGCTTGTTGATGAGCTGCTCGCCTGTCATATCCTTATAGCCGAAGGTGAAGAAGAAGCCATCGCTGACATCCTGATCGCAGTCCTTATCGTAGACGATATGGAAGCCATTCTTAACCATGATCTCCTTAACCTTCTGCGCACGGCGTGCATACTCGCGTGTGTGCTCAACATAGTTCAAACGGCCATCCGACGCTGCACGGAACATCGCCGCGAGGGCGTACTGTGCAGAGTGGGGAACACCCGACGACAACACATAGAGGATGTTGAAGATGAAGTTACGGCGGAACTCACCATCGTTGCCATACTTCTCAGCGAGAGCCTCATAGCAACGCTCCGCAAGTGCGGGGTTCATAGCCACGATGGCGATACGCTGACCTGCGTATGAGAACATCTTCGAGCCTGACAAGAGGTGCAAGCAGTTGTTTGTATAGCGCGCTACAGAGGGCTGGTATGGCGCCTCAAAGGGCTTCGAGCGATCCTCGCGGAAGTCCATGTTGAGGTATGCCAAGTCCTCGACAACGATAACATCGTACTTGGTAGCCATGCGACCGATAATCTCCAACTCCTCCTCGTTGAGACACATCCATGTAGGGTTGTTGGGGTTAGAGTAGATCATACCGCTGATGCGACCCGATGAGAGCACCTCCTCGAGCTTCTCCTCGAGCTTCTTGCCGCGGTAGTCAATGACGTCGAACGACTCAAAGCGAATACCCTGAACCTTGCACTGCGCCTTCTGCACAGGGAAACCTGGGTCGATGAAGAGGATGGTGTCGCGGTCCTTACGCATCTGGCTGAGGGCCATGAACGTAGCGAAGGCACCCTGCATAGAACCTACCGTAGGCACGATGCACACGGGAGGGATGTCGAGGTTGATGAAGGCCTTGATGAAGCGCGATGCCTCCTTTGTGAGGGGCTCTATACCTGTGATGAGGGGATACTTCGAGCCTACGCCTGCGAGCAACGCCTCGTGCTCAGCCTCGATACCGATCTGCTCGGCGGGAAGGCCTGGCTCACCAATCTCCATGCGGATATACTCCACACCCATCTTAGCCTCGATGTCCTTAACGACGCTCACGAACTGACGGATAGATGCCGCACCAAGCTCCTTGGCGTTGCGGAGACCGTTGGCGATACAGATGTTGTCGACGGTCTGCTTATCTAATGGTCTATCCATGCTATTACTTCTTAATTGAGTTTTCATAACCGGCACGTACTGCAGCAAGGTTCTTCTCGATAAC
>JAZRAT010000030.1:0-2786 GCA_045634725.1 Alistipes sp.
GTCTTGGAGGACCGCATGGCAGAGAGCACAAAGACCGTTAACAAGTTCCTCGCACAGCTCAACAAGGCTACTTTGAACTACGCAAAGAAGGATGTCGCTGACATCACTGCATACGCTAAGAGTCTCGGCTTCGAGGGCGAGCTTATGCCTTGGGACTTCAGCTACTACAACGAGAAGTACAAGGAGGCTATGTACTCTATCAACGACGAGCAGATCAAGCCCTACTTGCAGCTTGAGAACGCTAAGGAGGCTGTCTTCATGCTTGCTGGCAAGCTCTATGGCTTGACATTCACTCAGGTTGACAACATCGAGACATACCACCCCGAGGCTACCGTATACGAGGTTCGCGACGACAAGGGCGAGCTTATGGCTATCCTCTACATGGACTTCTTCCCCCGCGAGTCAAAGCGTCAGGGCGCATGGATGACAGAGTTCCGTGGTGTAAAGGTTAAGGATGGCGTTGAGCAGCGTCCTTTGGTTCAGCTCGTTATGAACTTCACAAAGCCCACAGGCAACACTCCATCATTGCTCACATTTGATGAGTTCACTACCTTCCTCCACGAGTTCGGTCACGGTCTCCACGGCATCCTCGCAAAGGGCAAATATGAGTCAATCAACGGTACATCTGTTAAGCGTGATTTCGTTGAGCTTCCCTCACAGATCATGGAGAACTGGGCTACTGAAAAGGAGTACCTCGACCTCTGGGCTAAGCACTACCAGACTGGCGAGCCTATGCCCGCAGAGCTCATCGAGAAGCTCGTAGCAGCTAAGAACTACCTCGCAGCATACTACAACGTGCGTCAGCTCTCATTCGGTATGCTCGACATGAAGTGGCACACCATCACTGAGCCTTACACAGGCGACATCCTCGCATTCGAGGCTAAGGCTATCGCTCCTACACAGGTTATGCCTATCGTTGAGGGCACAGCTATGGCTCCCGCCTTCACTCACATCTTCAGCGGTGGCTACGCTTCAGGCTACTACGGCTACAAGTGGGCAGAGGTTCTCGCAGCAGACGCCTTCTCATACTTCAGCCAGGAGGGCATCTTCTCGCAGAAGGTTGCTGGCAAGTTCCGCCACGAGGTATTGGAGCGCGGTGGTCATGAGCACCCCATGAACCTCTACAAGAACTTCCGCGGTCACAAGCCTAAGACCAAGGCTCTCATCGACCAGATGAACTTGAAGTAGAGATAATAAGGCATTCCGCCTAACTAAGATAGGAGTTAGCCCCGATGGGTTAACTCCTATCACTTTTTTCGGCGAGGCAGTTCGATATACTCCGTATAGACAAGCTCCGTGCTGGGATTCGACGACCACACCTCCTGACGTATGGCCTTGGTGCCGTAGGGGATGAACAGAAACCTGCGTGGCACGCGGTGCACAACCTGGTGCAGCGTGTCAATGGTGTGCACGGCGTAGCGCACCGAGTCACCAGAGAGTATGCCCTCTACCCTGCTCCACGCATCGGCACCCGCAAAGTGGCGCGCGGGCATGGCTACTGTGTCGCGCAACACCACCGTATCGCGCACAACGACCGTATCGGTGAGCGTTGTCACGGCGACACTCCTGGCATAGCTCTCGGCACGGCGCAGACGCACCCCGAGCGAGGCTATCTCCTCGGCATCTTGCTGGCGCAGAGAGCGAAACTCCGCCAGCTCCAACTGCAACACCTCGACCGAGGCGGCAGACTTTCCACTCTCCGTACGATAGAACTCAACGCCTTCAATTAGAGCGTGCTGATTACCTCGCAGGCGGGCATTCTCCTTGATTAGGTAGCCGAGTGCGACTCCGCATATAGCAACCAGAATAGGGGCGACAACTGCCACCCAAAGCAAAAACTTTTTCATACGATTTCGGGGTTTGATTACGCCACAAAGATACAACCCGCACAGCCCCCTAATTTCTAAAAAACATACCCATACACACCACCTTCAGATGCTAGAAAAGGGTCTCACAAACTAAAAGTTTGCAAATTATTGACTGAATAATTGGTGAATTGATAAAAAAGTTGTAATTTTACATGATAATATATGTATCAAAGCGCAAACACAAACAATTAAATAAACATAAAACAACTAACTATGACTATCAAGTATTCAGGTAAGACTCGCGTTGAGAGCGATCTTCTCGGCGAGATGGAGGTGCCCGTTGAGGCGCTTTATGGCGTGCAGACATTGCGCGGTATTGTTAACTTCCCAATTAGCCGCTTCCACCTCTACGACTATCCTTTGTTCATCAACGGTTTGGCTATGACCAAGCTCGGCGCTGCTGAGGCTAACCACCAGCTCGGTCTCTTGACTGACGAGCAGTTCAACGCTATCTCTAAGGCTTGCCTCGAGATTATGCAGGGTCAGCACCACGAGCACTTCCCTTGCGACATGATTCAGGGTGGTGCAGGTACTACAACCAACATGAACGCTAACGAGGTTATCGCAAACCGTGCGCTCCAGATCATGGGTCACGAGGCGGGCGAGTATCAGTACTGCTCACCTAACGACCACGTAAACTGCTCACAGTCTACAAACGATGCATACCCCTGCGGTATCCACCTCGGTCTCTACGCTACACACAAGGTATTCATGGGCCACTACAACGAGCTTATCGCTTCGTTCGAGAAGAAGGCTAAGGAGTTCGCACACATCCTAAAGATGGGTCGTACACAGCTCGAGGATGCAGTGCCTATGACTCTCGGTCAGACATTCGGTGCTTTCGCTCAGATCCTCAAGGAGGAGCGTAAGAACTTGGAGTTCGCTGCTGAGGAGTTCCTTACAGTAAACATGGGTGCT
>JAZRAT010000031.1:0-1527 GCA_045634725.1 Alistipes sp.
GTTAACCCCCACGTCAAGGATACATTCATCAAGCGCGCTAAGATCATGCAGACAATGCGTGACTTCTTCAACGAGCGCGGCTACCTCGAGGTGGAGACTCCCATCTTGCAGCCCATCCCTGGTGGTGCGGCAGCACGCCCATTCATCACACACCACAACGCTCTCGACATCGACTTCTACATGCGAATAGCTACGGAGTTGTACCTCAAGCGCCTCATCGTGGGTGGCTTTGATGGCGTATACGAGTTCGGTAAGAACTTCCGTAACGAGGGTATGGACCGCACGCACAACCCCGAGTTCACATGTATGGAGATATATGTGGCTTACAAGGACTACATTTGGATGCAGGAGTTTACTGAGCAGATGTTGGAGCGCGTAGCGATGGCCGTAAATGGCACTACAGATGTTGTGCTCGAGGGCAAGACCATCTCGTTCAAGGCCCCCTTCCGCCGTGTGACAATGACTGATGCCATCCGCGAGAAGACCGGCTACGACATCACAGGTCAGTCGGAGGAGCAGTTGCGCGAGGCTTGTAAGCGTCTCAACGTCGAGATTGACGAGACAATGGGTAAGGGTAAGCTTATCGACGCTATCTTTGGTCAGTACTGCGAGGGTGACCTTATCCAGCCTACATTCGTAACTGACTATCCTATCGAGATGTCACCATTGTGTAAGCGTCACCGCGACAACAACGACCTTACAGAGCGCTTCGAGCTCTTCGTAAATGGTAAGGAGTTGTGTAACGCATACTCGGAGCTTAACGATCCTATCGACCAGCTCGAGCGCTTCGAGGAGCAGATGCGCCTCTCGGAGAAGGGTGATGACGAGGCTATGGTCATCGATATGGACTTCGTACGCGCATTGGAGTATGGTATGCCATCATGCTCAGGTATGGGTATCGGCATCGACCGCCTCACAATGTTCATGACAGGCGAGACATCTATTCAGGATGTATTGTTCTTCCCCACTATGCGCCCCGAGAAGAAGGTGGTTGCTGATGCCGAGGAGGTATACACCGAGGCTGGCATCCCCGCAGAGTGGGTTGCTGTGGTGCAGAAGATGGGTTATATCACCCTCGAGTCGTTCAAGAACACTGCTTCGACAGGTGGCATGAAGCTCTTCAACGACCTCTGTGGCTTCAACAAGAAGAACAAGCTCGGCCTCGCAACGGCAGAGATTAAGGCTTGGATTGAGGCTCAGGCACAGTAGTTTGATATAAAATTAAAAACGAATATAGTTATGAGAAAGAAGATTGTTGCGGGTAACTGGAAGATGAACACCTTGCCCGCGGAGGGTGTAGAGTTGGCAAAGGGCGTAGCAGCAGGTCGTAAGGATGTTTGCGACTGCGTGACTCTTATCGTATGTCCTCCATTCACACACCTTCACAGCGTTATCGAGACTTTGAAGGGCTCTAACATCGCCGTTGGCGCACAGGACTGCGCAACAGAGGTTAAGGGTGCTTACACTGGCGAGGTGTCTGCAGAGATGATCGCAGCGCTCGGTTGCGAGTATGTTATCCTCGGCCAC
>JAZRAT010000032.1:0-22125 GCA_045634725.1 Alistipes sp.
AAAAAAGAATAAGATTATGATTATCATGCCCGTTAAGGAGGGAGAGAACATCGAGCGCGCCCTCAAGAAGTTTAAGAGAAAGTATGAGCGTACAGGCGTTTTGAAGGAGCTTCGTCGTCGTCAGTACTTCACAAAGCCTTCAATCGCAAAGCGTGAGGCTATGCAGCGCGCAATCTACGTTGAGCACACTTACCGTCAGGAGGAGTAATCTCGCGTAGCTTCGAGCAGAAAAATAGAGACCGTTCCAGTGGAGCGGTCTCTGTTTGTTTTGTGGGGATAGCACCAACAATACTATTGTAGTCGCCCTACATACAACGCGCTATCATGTTTACCCACCCACAACTGAATTTAGCGTCAGAAGAGTGCCGAGTGCAACACTCGGCAAAAATGGCAGCGATGGATAGTACTTATCGTACATTCCATTGCTGCCATTTTTTGTTAGGGGCCGCAATCGACCTCTTATCACGCTAAATTACTGTCGGGAATAAACCCATTCTTTGCCCTCTGCTCATAGACAAAGCGACGAATCTTCTTGGTAGGTGTCTTCTCAAACTCGCAACCATTGTCGATGACCTTGGTAATCTGCGAGAAGCGGTTCACCTTATTGTTGACATAGGCGAGAAGCTCGCGCTTGACCTCCTCCATCTTCTTCTCGAGTTGCTCCTTGCTCTCGCTATACTTCTGGCCGAGCTGGTCCTTGCTCTCTGCGAATAGCTTCTTGAGCTCCTCGTAGCGTGCCTCGAGCGCTGCGGTGTCGAAGTGTACGAGGGCAACAAGCTTACCATTCTCCTCGGTAACGACAGACTCCGCAACTACGGGGTTGCTATTGAGTACCTCCTCGATATCCTCGGGGTAGATGTTCTCGCCTGAGGGGCCTACAATCATAT
The DNA here is from genome assembly GCA_045634725.1 of Alistipes sp. Taxonomy (GTDB): domain Bacteria; phylum Bacteroidota; class Bacteroidia; order Bacteroidales; family Rikenellaceae; genus Alistipes. The sequence goes on from JAZRAT010000032.1 coordinate 888, forward strand.
TCTTGAGGCGGCCCTTGATGAATACCCAGCCATCCTTAGCGATGTAACCGAGGTCACCTGTGCGGAACCAGCCATCAGCGGTGAAGGCGTCACGCGTAGCTTGCTCGTTCTTGTAGTAGCCCGACATGCAACATGGGGTCTTTGCGACAATCTCGCCCTGACCCGTTGCGGGGTTAACATTATCGAGGCGCAGCTCAACACCCTGAAGTGCAGGGCCTGTAGAGCCAATGCGAACCATCTTACCCACAGCACCTGCAAGAAGTGGCGCTGTCTCGGTAAGACCATAGCCAATGCCATAGGGGAAGCCCGCCTCCTTGAGGAAACGCTCTGCCTCGCTGTCAAACTTCGCACCACCAATAGCGAAGAAGCGCATACGGCCACCAAAGAGTGCCTTGAGCTTCTTGCCTGCAACCTTATGTAAAAGTTTGCGTGTGGGTGACCAGCCGTAGAGTGTGCGCAAGAGGGCGCTCTTCTCGAATGTGGGGCGCACCTTGCTACGATATACCTTCTCCATGATAAGGGGCACTGAGGCGATAACCGTGGGGCGCACCTCCTGCAATGCGGGCATGAGTGCCGATGCTACAGGTGGGCGGTCCATATAGTAGACATGTGCACCGCGTGAGAAGGGATATATCATGCCGAGTGTACACTCATAGGTGTGCGACAAGGGAAGAATAGACAAGAGGACATCATCCTTGTTGTAGTCGAAAAGTGGTGGGATGACGGTGAGCTGCGTCGCAATAGCGCGGTGGGTGAGCATCACACCTTTGGGCTTCGATGTAGTACCCGAGGTGTAGATGATAGCCGCAGTATCTTCGGGCTGGGGAATGCGCTTCTCGGCACGCTCCGACACATGCTTAACGATGGCGTTAAGACCCTTTGTGCGGATAACGATGTTTAGTTTCTCGGTTACCTCCTTCGAGAGTTTGGCATAGAGTTTGTCGGATACGAGGATAGCCTTAGCCTCCGAGTGCTCGATGATAAGATCGAGCTCGCTTGAGGTGAAGTCGGGAAGGATGGGAACGGCAATCATGCCTGCGGTAGTTACGGCGAAGTACGACACGCCCCAGTTGGGCATGCTGCTGCTCAAGATAGCGACCTTATCGCCCGCTCCGACACCTGCGTCGAGGAGCAACTCCTGAACTTTCTCGATACGCTCACCTACCTCCTTGTACGATACATCCTCGCCGCCAAGCATTGAGAATGCAATGCGTGATGAGAAGTTCTCAATGCTATTGCGAACTATCTCATATAGAGTGTTAAACGTCTTCATTGTTTGAGATTTACGTTATTAGTAAAAGTAAATTTGTTCTATATCTCAACAAATCGAGTGCAAGTTACCATTTTTTTTTGAAAATTTTGCTATTTTTGTAGAAATTATTTTCAATGATTTCACGAAAAGTTATAACTAACATAGTTCAAGAAGTTGGCTTCGACTTGGTGGGCATAGCTCGTGCTGAGCATCTAAACGAGGAATATAACCACTTCAACGAGTGGATGTTAGAGGGAAATGCCTCGACATTAGACTATCTGAAACGCAACGTAGAGAAGCGCTTCGACGCCTCGGTTTTGGTTGAAGGCGCGAGGAGCGTGGTCGTTTGTGCTATTTCGTACCTATCACCCCTTAGCCGAGGTTATAATGAGGGATGTCGCACGAAGATAGCATCATACGCTCTGGCGCGCGACTACCACCTAACAATCAAGGAGATGCTCGCCGAAGTTGCTGAGCGACTCAAGGAGCAATACCCCAACCTTCGCTTCCGCGCATTCACCGACTCGGCGCCCATTGCCGAGAAGAGTTATGCCGTACGCGCAGGACTGGGATGGATAGGTCGCAACTCCCTACTCGTGACACCCAAACACGGTTCGATGCTACACCTCGGCGAACTTGTCATAAGCGAGGAGGTTGATGAGTATGACACACCAATGGAGGGCGTAGGTTGTGGCGAGTGCCACAGATGCGTGGAGGCGTGTCCCAATGGTGCGATATTGGAGAATAGAACGATAGACACACGTCGTTGCATATCGTGTCGCACAATAGAGCGCGAGGCGGAGGGGGCAGACATCAACCTCGACGGCTGGATATTCGGTTGCGACGCCTGTCAGGTGGTATGTCCATACAATAAGCGAGCGCCACTACACACCAACCCGAAGTTCGACCCGCTATACGACCCTACGGCGCTCGACAGCGAGGCGTGGCTACGAATGAGCGAGGAGGAGTTCAAGGCGATGGCGGGCACAACGGCGATGACACGCGCAGGACTCAAAAGGATACAAAAAAATATAGAGGCTGAGTAATCAACCTCTATTTTTTTTATCTCTACTCGATAGTTTCAAGCCTCCACTCAAGTTCCTCGGCGATAAACTCCTTGACGGGGCAGTCGGGCATGCTCTCCAAGAGAGAGGGGATACCCACCTTAACCGACTTATCATTCTCGGCGATGTAGCAGACAAGAGCCACTACGCCATGTGCAATATTGCGCGATGAGGGGTAGGCGCGCACCGACTTCTCCGCAGCGATAAAGGCGACCTCCGACGTTGTGCGCTTGTTGCGTGCCGCGGCCATAATAGCGGCATAGGCGATAAGCTCGTTGCTCTCGGTGGTCCAGATGCCCATGAGCGAGTTGATGTCGTATATCTTCGAGAGAAGGGCAAAGGCCAACTCCTCGGCAAGCTCGGCATTGCGTATGCCACGCGCCCAGAAGGGGAAGTCGTGGATATCTACCTTTGCTGGCTCGGCAAGGTGGCAGGCAAGGAGGCGTAACTCGCGCACCTGCTGCTGGTATAGGTACTTTGCAAAGTCGTGATCGGGCTGCTCGGTTGCCGCTATCTCGCGCAACGTAGCGATAGAGACACCATAGTTAAGGCCATAGTTCTCGCCATCAGAGGCCATGCTCTCCGACACTGCGCCATTCATCTCTTTACGCACACGCCCCAAAAGGGCTATCATCCTCTGTGTATTATCCATACTACTTAGGCATTACGAAATATACGGTCTCGCCAAACTCGAAGATGGGCAACACGCGACGTGCAAGCACCTCCTGCGCAAAGCTAACCACGACATTGGCATTGTTAGCATAGCGGTATGCCACGGTACCCTTAGCGTTGCTTGCGGGATAGTTCATCTCAGAGGGTGTGATAGAGACCATTACAATATCTCCCGACACATTATCCTTCGCAAGAAGACCATCCTCGCTATTAAAGCGTGCAATGACCTGGTTGGGCATATCGGCCGATACGGGCATGATATAACGGTGCGTAGTTGTAGTAACGGTGCGTGTGCCGTAGAAGAGCTTTAGGTACTCGCTCTCGAGGCGCTCAATCTCGCGAAGTGCCGCCTCAAGACCCGCACCATATACGCCATCGCCATACTCGCCAAGGATGATATCCTGACGCGCAGCACGCAACTCAAAGATGCGCTCAGCAGCCTGCTTTGCTGCCTCCTCCTGTGTAAGTTCATCAGCCGCAAGGCGGTCAATCATAACTCTATCTCCCGCAGTTACCACGCTCTCGTTCACCATATTAGCTGGCTCGGCATAGTAGCTTGGGGCATCGAGCACCGCCACATCGCCACCGACAAGTGAATACGACATACGGCTAACGAGCGAAGCGCGCTTACCGAAGTACTTCTGCGCATAGCGTGCATATACTCCCGCCTCGAACTCCTCACACTCGACGGTGAGGTCTACGACGAGGGTTGTGGTGGCCTCGCTAACGACGACATTGCCACTCTCCTTATATGTTCCGATACGCTGTTTTACGACCTGCTGTGCCGAGGCATCACACGCAAGCGATACGAATACAGCGGTAAGAAGTATAGTGAAAATCTTTTTCATAGCACATTAAAATTATATTAGGTGCAAATATAGCGATTATTATCGTAGCAATCAAAAATTAAGGTAGAATTCTGCGGTAAGATGGCGATATTCCGTGGTATAGGAGCCATCCTTAGCCTGAATGGTGAGACTATCTGCACACGGCATAAGAGGCTTATCCGAGAGCTGAAACTCCATAAGCGTACGCTTGGGGGCTTCGCCCTCGCGGGTTATGACGTCCGTAATACGGCTGAGCCACACGCGCTCAAAGGCCACACGACGAAAGGCCGCAGCACACTCCGTGGGTAGCACAACGCTAAGTCTACCGCCAGGCATAAGAAGTCGTTCAGCAGCCGAGACAAGCGCCTCGTAGGGCAGTGTGTCGGCATGGCGTGCCATAGCGCGCACCGCATCAGGCGAGTGTAGCGATGTGAGAAAAAAGGGTGGATTGCTTACGATATGGTCGTAGCGCACATCGGGATTATAGTTACGAATGTCGGCACACTCCGCACTAAGCCTATCGCACCACGCCGTGCGCGCCATATTCTGCTTGGCTTCGGTGGCCGCAGACTCCACGATATCGATGCCGTGAACACTTGCCAAGGCATTGCGTTGTGCGCACATAATAGCAACGAGACCTGTGCCCGTGCCGACATCGAGGATGCTACGCGCATCTCTGACATCTGCCCACGCACCCAAGAGAACACCATCGGTGCCTATCTTCATCGCCGACAATTCGTCGTGTATTTCGAAGTGCTTGAATCTAAACATGATACGCGCGCCTAAATATCGTCGCCCGAGATACCAAGGCCAAAGAGCGAGTAGTCATAGCGCACGGGGTCGTCGGCACACAACTCACGCAACGAGGCGGTAAGCTCCTCGACGGCTTTCCAGTCGCTCTGCTTGCGGTTTAAGAGGCCAAGGTTACGGCCCATACGTCCCGTATGTATATCAAGAGGCATGTATAGTGCTGACATGGGAATGCGTCGCCACATACCGAAATCTACACCCCTATCGTCATGGCGCACGAACCAACGCAAGTACATACACAAACGCTTGCACGCCGCACCCTTATCTATTGACGAGAGGTGCTTCTCGCAATGCGTGTCGTGCTCCACAGCGAAGAAATCGCGCCTGAAATCCGAGAACACGGAGCGCAGGTCGCCATGCTCCTCGTAGCGCGTCTCGAAGTAGTTACCCACACTACCCCACTCTGTGATTATATGGCGCAGGCCACGCACAAAATCTTGGAAATCAACGCCATTGAATGTGCGATGCACATAGGTACGCAAGTACTCCATATCTGCTTCGGTGGCATTACGTACGAAGTCCTCGGGGGCATTATCCATATATCGCATCATGCGGTGGGCACTCTGCACAATGGTGCGGCGGTTACCCCACGCGATGGTGGCAGCGAGGAAACCCGCAATCTCCCTATCTACGGGGCGCGTAAAACTGTGAGGCACACTGATGGGGTCTGCCTCAATGAAACTCTCGTTGTTATATCTATCGTGAAGTCGCTCAAGGAGTTCGCGCATCTCCTCACGGCTCATATCAGAGAATGTTGCCATCGCTCATTACGATTTTGCGATCGGAGTGCTCGGCGAGCGTCTCGTCGTGTGTTACAATGATGAAGGTCTGACCAAGGCGGTCGCGAAGGTCAAAAAATAGCGACTGTATCTCCTCGCGTGTGGCGCTATCGAGGTTTCCCGTAGGCTCATCGGCAAGGACAACAGAGGGATTATTGGCCAAAGCACGCGCAATGGCAACGCGCTGTTGTTCACCTCCCGAGAGTGCCGAAGGCTTATGCTCGGTGCGGTGCGACATACCCACCAACGAAAGGAGCTCCAAGGCACGCTTCGAGGCCTCCGCCTTGGCGACACCAGCGATGAGCATCGGCATCATGACATTCTCCTTGGCGGTAAACTCGGCAAGTAGGTGGTGGAACTGAAAGACGAAGCCTATATGCTTATTGCGAAACTCCGAGAGCTTGGCATCCGAGAGACCCTTGGGCGACACGCCATCGATGGTGACACTACCCGCATCGGCATCCATGAGTGTGCCTATAATCTGCAGGAGCGTAGTCTTACCCGCGCCACTCGCGCCCACAATAGAGACTATCTCGCCACGCTCGACGCTCATCGTAACGCCATGCAACACCTCAAGCGAGCCGAAGCGCTTAACTATGTTCTCAACCCTTATCATAACCTACTCGTTTATAATAGTTTACAAGCTCCACAATCTGGTGCGTAGCTGCAACATCGTGTACTCTAATTATAGCATCACCACCACGCAACGACTCCCAAGCCAAAGCCAAAGAACCAGGCAATGCATCCTGGGGAGTAACGCCCAACGCGCGATATATCATCGACTTGCGCGACACTCCTATAAGCAGTGGATAGCCCAACGCCCTCAACGCCTTAAGCCCCGCGAGCAACTGATAGTTCTGCTCCGTGGTCTTGGCAAAGCCGAAGCCTGGGTCGAGGATGATATTATCGTGCGATATACCCGCGGCCTCGAGCACCTTTACGCGCTCACGGAAATAGTCCACAACACCTTGTGTTACGCCCGCCTCATAGTCCGTGAGACTCTGCATGGTCTCGGGCGTGCCACGCATATGCATAGCAATATATGGCAAGCCGAGCTCCGCAACCGTAACTATCATAGCGCCATCGGCCTTGCCCGCCGAGATGTCGTTGACGATGAATGCTCCGTAGCCCTCATAGGCACGGCGTACTATCTCGGAGCGAAAGGTGTCGATTGATACCACAACACCCACCTCGGCATCACGAACTGCACGAAGACCCATATCCACACGTCGCCACTCCTCCTCCGCAGAGACCTCCTCAGCCCCTGGGCGCGAAGAGTATCCACCAAGGTCTACAATCGTGGCTCCCTCCCTCACAGCACGCTCAACACTCTCCTTCACCACATCATACGACGAATAGCGACTCGAAGCATAGAACGAGTCGGGCGTGAGGTTTACAATAGCCATGACATGGCTACTCGATAGTGATATTGTCGTGGGGTTTAGAATCATAGCATAGGCGGCGGTGTAGCTGCTCTACATCCTCTTCCAACTCTTCAAGGTCGATATTCACAATGGCATACTTCGCCCTATCGGTGCGCTGCTCGTCGCTCATCTGGTTGCGCATGCGCTCCTCAATCTGCTCGCGCGAAGCACCATCACGCAACATTGCACGCTCCAAGCGTAACTCCTTGGGTGCCATAACCGCAACTACAACATCGACATGACTCTCCAAGCCTGCCTCCAAGAGTATCGCCGACTCCAAGACAACATAGTTGCCCTCTTGAGCCTCTGCCCACTCGGCAAAGTCGCGCATAACTGCAGGGTGCACAATAGCATTGAGTTTCGCGAGCTCCGCCTCGTTATTAAAGACGCGCTGAGCAAGCCACGCACGATTAAGACCCTCAGCAGTGTAACACTCCTGACCGAACTCCGCAATGAGAGCATCGCGCAGCGCCTCATTGCCCGCCATCAGCTCCTTGGCACGGCTATCAGAATCGTAGATGGCAACGCCCCTATCGCACAGAAACTCGGCAACCTTACTCTTGCCCGAGCCTATGCCTCCCGTAAGACCTACCTTATACATAGCTACTCAACAAGTTTAGTTTCACCCTCATCGTAGTTCTCGCTGACAATAGGCACAGAACCCACCGATACAACCTCGATGTTATCCATGCGCTGTGCGAGTGCCTGCTTCAAAGACTCTGCCGTAACGTGCATGATGCTGTGACCCTGGTTATCGACCATGGGAGTCTCGTACGACAGGTCAAGACTGGGGATAGCGAATCTGCTGTGCTTCGACGACATGGTATAATGAATGAGGTCGGTACCCTTGCCCTTGATTTTGCATGCTACGTCATACTCCACGCTGTCGATAACGACGGTGACATTGTGGTCTGTGGTGTATGTATCACCGAGTTTAGTAATAAACCACAACACGAATGCCGCAACAAGCATCGTGATATATGCAGGTGTGATGCAACTTGTCAACCACTTAAAAAAGGCCTTTATCTTCTCCATAATATAATTTAAGTATAATACGCAAAGATAGTAAAAAATTTGGGAATAGGGAAGTAGTGATTGGTATTTTTGTTTTTCATAGAGATAACTACCTATGTATCACCCACTTCAATACCATACCATAGTCTGCATCGACCTACAAAAATTCAAAAAATAGAGCAAAAAGTTTGCAAATTAAAAAATGTTGTGTACTTTTGTGCACTCTTTCATAGGAGTAGGGTTTATTATTGCTGTTGTAGCTCAGTGGTAGAGCACTTCCTTGGTAAGGAAGAGGTCACGAGTTCAAGCCTCGTCAACAGCTCGAAATAGGAAGTCTCACGACTTCCTATTTTGGTTTTACAGCTTAGCGTAAGCATAAACACCACACTCTTAAAACATCAACCTTTTGCAATAGCAATGAAGATAGCATTCAGCCACACCATATTCCCACGCGGAGGTGCCGAGCGCATAACCCTCGACATAGCAAAATACATGACCGAGAAGATGCCCGAAAGCAGATTCTATGTCTTCGCATACACCATTGACGAGGCTCTATGCACCGAGGAGGTGAAGCGCTATATCACTATAATAAAGGTTAGTCGCGAGCGTCACAAGCGCTGTGAGGAGATTGCACAGCACATACTCAACGAGGGAATAGAGATACTCGTAGAGGTGGTAAAGCCCCTCAAATATATCGCCGACATACGTCAAAAGACGGGCGTGAAGGTAATCTTTGCGAACCATGGCGAGCCACTATGGGAGCAGTACACCGTAGCCCAGAAGTACAGCAAGAAGCGACTGCTCAAACCGTTATGGAGGCTACTATGGCATCCTCTCTTTAACATACTCGGCATTGGACGCATGGTAGCAAAAAAGAGCCTAAAGCGCGACTACCGCAATGCCGATGCCTACACGGTACTTTGCCAGGAGTATAAACACGACGTGTGCAAGGTGCTGGGCGTAGCACCCGAGCGTTCACGTGTGGTGGCGATAGAGAACTCCGAGGCCATAGTCGCAGATGTAAACTACGATAAAGAGAAGATAATACTCTTCTCGGGACGTTTGGTAAACGTGTCGAAGCGTCTGGACCGTCTGCTTAGGATATGGGGCCGAGTGCAACACAAGCTACCCGACTACCGTCTGGTTATCATGGGTGACGGCGAGTATCGCAAGGCGATGGAGAGGCAGATAATAGCGGAGGGTCTCGAGCGCGTAGATATGATAGGTCAGCGCACCGACGTCGACACACTCTACCGCAAGGCATCAATCGTGGCGTTGACATCGGAGTATGAAGGCTGGGGACTATGTCTCACTGAGGGTCAGGCACACGGCTGTATACCCATAGCCTTTGGTTGCTCGGCGGGTGTGCGCACCATACTCTCGCCCTCGGGTGTAAATGGCTTCATCGTGGAGCCCTACAACGAGGAGGCATATGCCGAGACACTGCTACGCATAGCTTCGATGAGCGATGCCGAGCGTCTCGCGATACGTCGCAACGCGGTGGCCAAGAGTGCTAACTACGCGCCTGACATAATCTTGCAGAAGTGGGCAGACCTCATCTGCTCGCTACTAAAATAGTTGTGCCGAGTGGAAGCGGCGCACGATGCCCGCAAGGCGCTCGTAGGTTATAAGCCCACACTCACGCCATAGTACCCTACCCCGCGAAAAGAGCATAAGCGTGGGTATGGCCACTACATTATATCTGCGCACAAGGTCGAAGCTCGAGCGCGTGGTTGTATCGATGCGCACCAACGTAACTACATCACCCATAGTGAGGGCCACACGATCCAGCGCATCGTCTATTGCGCCACACGCACCACACCACGTTGCATAGAAGTCTATGAGTACAAGTCCCTCGGTAGAGACAAGGTTATCGAAGTCGGATGTTTTCATACTACATATATATAAATAAGGAGACTCCCCACATTTTTCGTGGAGAGTCTCAAATTTTATACCGTAGTATATGCCGAGGCTAAAAGAGCGCCTTGGGCAACTGCTCGATGCTCGAGATATAGACCACCTCGATATCCTTGCGTTTCTTGATGCTCTTCTCGACGAAACTCGACACCACGATGCGCTTAAAACCAAGGCGTGCCGCTTCGGCGATGCGTTGCTCGGTGCGGGGCGCAGGGCGCACCTCTCCCGAGAGGCCTATCTCACCAGCACAGCACACACCCTCCATAAGTGCGCGGTCGTAGTACGAAGAGACGATAGCCGCCACAACAGCCAAGTCCATACCCGTATCTGCTATCTTGAAGCCTCCCGCGAAATTTAAGAAGACATCCTTTTGGAACATCTTCATGCCCACGCGCTTCTCCAAGACTGCCAAGAGCATATTCAGGCGGCGCTGGTCGAAGCCCGTAGTAGAGCGCTGGGGTGTGCCATACGCTGCGCCACTAACCAAGGCCTGCACCTCGATAAGGTAGGGGCGCATGCCATCTACCGCGGCACCAACAGCCGAACCTGCAAGGGGCTCGTCGTAGTGCGAAAGGAGTATCTCCGAGGGGTTTGCCACCTCGCGAAGGCCCTCCTCGCGCATCTCGAAGACGCCAATCTCGTAGGTAGCGCCAAAGCGGTTCTTTATGCCGCGCAAGATGCGGTAGGTGTGGTTGCCATCGCCCTCGAACTGCAAGACGACATCTACGATATGCTCCAAAATCTTGGGACCCGCGATAGAGCCCTCCTTGGTGATATGGCCGATGATGAAGACCGCGATGCCGAGCGACTTTGCCACCTTAAGGAGCGTGGCGGCACACTCGCGTATCTGCGTAACGCTACCCGCCGACGACTCAACGAGGTCGGTAGAGATGGTCTGTATAGAGTCGATGATAACGACATCGGGGCGCAGTTCCTCAATCTGCGCTACGATATTTTCGAGCAGAGTCTCGGTGAATACGGTGCACTCCTGATTACGGATGCCGAGGCGCGTAGCACGCATCTTAATCTGCTCGGCAGACTCCTCACCCGAGACATAGAGCGTGCGCAGGCCATTCTCCGTGAGCGCCAGCTGCAACGACAAGGTAGACTTACCAATGCCAGGCTCGCCACCCAACAGAATGAGCGACCCAGGCACCATGCCACCACCAAGCACACGATTTACCTCCTTGATGCCCACATCGACACGCACCGTGGCGTGCTCCTCGATATCCTGCACCTTGCGGGGCTCGACATGGGGAACAGTGCTAAGGCGCGAACTTACTGACGAGGACTCCTTCGCCACGACATGCTCCGTGATGGTATTCCACTCGCCACACGCAGGGCACTTGCCCAACCACTTGGGCGTCTCGTAGCCACACGACGAGCAGAAGTATGCACGCTTCAACTTTGCCATATGCCTACTTAAAGAGGTTCATAATGTCGTTGCCGTTGGCATAGATAAGAAGCAACATGAGCAGTGCAAAGCCGATGGTCTGGGCTATCTCCAAGAACTTCTCGCTGGGCTTACGGCGTGTGATAATCTCGTAGAGGGCAAACAACACATGGCCACCATCCAACACGGGGATGGGCAACAGGTTCATCACGGCAAGCATAATAGAGATAAGCGCAGTGATATTCCAGAACGCGAGCCAGTTCCAAGTATCGGGGAAGACGCTACCAATAGAGAGGAAACCACCCACCTCTTTATAGAGCTTCGTGTCGGGGTTTACCATCATCACGAGCTGGTCCCAATATGACTTAACCTGGTCGATACCACTCTTGATACCCGCAGGGATAGACTCCAAAAGTGTATAGTCAACGTGTGTGAACTCCACGGCGGGCTGCTCCTTGAGCATGATGCCAATCATACCCTCCTCGTTGATGGGCGTAGCAATATCAACATATACGGGGTGCTCGGCAAGGGTCACGCTATCAGTCTCATAGCGCAACACGCGCACATTAGCCACCCTACCCTTACGCTCAGCAAGCATGGGGCTAATCACCTCGCCACTGCATGCCGCTACATCATCCACTGCAACAATTTGGTCGCCCACGCAGTAGCCGAGAGCCTCAATAGCCTCGTTCGAGTAGCCGTCCACGACATAGGGTAACTGGATGGGTGTGTACATACCCGCGAACTCGCGCGCCTCGCGCATGGCGATAAGACGCTCCATGGGGATAGTGAAGGTTACGGTATCGCGGTTACGCACGACGGTAATATCGCGGTCAGCCTCCGACAAGAGGAGTTTCATGCCAATCTCCTCGGCATTGCCGATAGCCTCGTTGTCAATGCTTAGGATGCGGTCGCGGTCCTCGAAGCCGAGCTCCTTGGCGGGCTCACTGAAGGAGTAGCCATGCACAACATTCTCGTTGCGAAGATAGTCCTCACCCCACGCAAAGAGAATACCAGCATATATTATCATAGCGGCCACGAGATTCATAAAGACACCCGCAACCATGACGATAAGGCGCTGCCATGCTGGCTTTGCACGCAACTCATCGGGCTCGGGAGCGAGTGTGCGCTGCTCCTCTCTTACGCGCTCAATGTCAGTCTCGAGCGTAGCCACAGCATCGGTGAACTCTGCAACGGCAGCCTCATTGCCACTGCGCTTAGCCTTACGCAACTCAGCCTTAGCATCCTTAAGGCGCTCCTTGAGTGCGGTCTCCTCGTTGTAGAGCTTCTCGCGGCTATCGTAGATAGAGACATAGCCACCCAAGGGCAACCAGCCGATACCAAACTCCACGTTGCCTATCTTACGCTTGTAGAGCTCGAACCATGGGTTGAAGAAGAGGTAGAACTTATCGACACGAATGCCAAACATACGCGCCGCCAAAAAGTGACCCATCTCGTGGATGGTAACCAACAACGACAATGCAAAAACAAACTGCAATGCCTGAATCAATACTGAACTCATATACTTAATCTATTTTATTTTTTCCTTGATTATGCCATTTAACGCAACTTCAGATAGCGCTCGGCCAACATTCGCGCCTCGTGGTTTGAGGCGGTGTAGTCCTCCAGCGTGGGCTTAGCAACAAATGTGGCATTATCCAGCGCATAGCGTATAGCACCCACGATGTCCAAGTAACCACACTTACCCTTGAGGAATGCCGCCACAGCGACCTCGTTCGAGCCATTCATTGTGCAGGCTGCCGTGCCACCACGCTCCAAACACTCATAGGCGATATCCAACGCGGGGTACTTAACCCTATCGGGCGCTGCGAAGGTCAATGTTGGGTAGTCCAATATAGAAAACTGCTCCATGGGCTCACGCGCACGGTCGGGGTATAGGAGTGCGTAGCTAATCGGCGTGTGCATATCTGCCGAACCCAACTGCGCCTTAACAGAGCCGTCGGTAAACTCCACCATAGAGTGCACGATACTTTGTGGATGGATGACAACCTTGATTTTTGAGGGCTCCATATCGAACAACCAGCGCGCCTCGATAACCTCAAATCCCTTGTTAACAAGCGTAGCAGAGTCGATGGTAATTTTTGCTCCCATGCTCCACTGCGGATGTTGCAATGCACGCTCCGCCGTTACGCTCTTAAGCTCCGCGATGGACAGGTCACGCAAGGCGCCACCGCTGCACGTGATGATCAGGTTGCGCACACTCTCGCGTCGCTCCCCCTCCAAGCACTGCATGATTGCCGAGTGCTCCGAGTCGATGGGTAGAATGCTTACACCACGCTCCTTTGCATGCGACATGATGACATCGCCACCTACGACCAAGGTCTCCTTATTGGCCAAGGCTATGCGCTTACCCGCCTCGATAGCGGCGTATGTGGGGTGCAGACCCGAATAGCCTACCAAGGCGTTGACAACGGTGTCGCACCTAACGTCGCGTGCCACATCTACGATAGCATCACCACCCGCCATAACCTCAACAGAAGTATCGGCAAGTGCCTCCTTGAGCGCGGCATAGTGTCGCTCGTCGCCAATCACTACCCTCTCGACACCAAACTCACGCGCCTGGGCTGCGAGCTCCTGCCAGCGACTATGTGCGACAAGAGAGGTGACGCTGAAACGCTCGGGGTTACGGCGTACGATGTCGAGCGTCTGCACGCCTATCGAGCCTGTTGAACCTAATATGCTTAGTCTCTCCATAGTGGGCATTAGAATAAAATATATCGCTCGGGGTCTACGGCCATACCATCGCGCCACAACTCGAAGGCTAGCTCCAAGGCCTCACTCTCCGCATCCTCAGCACCACGCAAGCGTCCGATGACCGTGCCCGCATTTACGCGCTGACCCTTACGCACCAAGACCTCGCCCAACTGCTTATATACCGAGATATAGCCCTCGCCATGTTGCATAGTAACAGTAGACTTACCCTCGGCACTACGCTGTACACTTACCACCGTGCCATTCTCCACAGCCATAACAGAGTCATCACCCGAAAGGCTCACCAAAGCCATATCGTAGCTCGACTCGGGGGCATCGAACGAGCGGGTAACGCTACCACGCATAGGGGCACTGAACATCGCAGCCTCAGTGCGCAGTGGCTTAGTATTTGCAAGCGAGTACTCGCCATCGGTGCTCTCCAAAGCACGACGCAAGAGCGAGTCGGCACGCGTAGGCAGGATTGTCGACTTATCGTAGCGGATAGTGTCGGTCATAACCGTAGAGTGTAGCGTGGGTGTGCTACCCTGAAGGATGGTTGTAACGACCTCGTTGTATCTCAGCGAGTCGGACATGGTGCGCTCCATGGCGTCGATACGCATGATGTTATGCGTGAGCTCATCGGTCATGCGCTCCGACTTTGTGCGGTAGCCTGGGAATATATCGAGCACAGAGGTGTATGCCATGAGCACCATAAGCACAGCGACAATAACGGCAAAGGCCGCAACGATGACTGCTCCAAGAGCGAGTGGCGAGATGTTAATCTTCCAGTCGAGCTCCTGGGCATTGCGGTCGCGCATTGATATCTGTCGTTTGGTGGTCAGGTAGTTCCAAAATCCTTTGTTCATAGTGTTACCTATACATAATTACACAATCGTGCAAAGATAACGAAAATCGTGGGATACTTTGTATATAATGATATTTTTTTTACCTTTGTACTACGAAAATATTATAAAAACATTTCTATACTATGGTAAAACCTACACTTTTGGTATTGGCAGCGGGCATGGGTTCGCGCTATGGTTCTCTCAAGCAGATGGATGGCGTAGGCCCTAACGGCGAGGCTATTATCGACTACTCGGTATATGACGCAATCCGCGCAGGCTTCGGCAAGGTGGTATTCGTAATCCGCCACTCCTTCGAGGTAGATTTTAAGGAGGTGTTCAACGCCGAGCGCTTCGGTCACAAGATTGAGGTGGAGTATGTATTCCAGGAGCTCGACTACCTCCCCGAGGGCTTCTCTTTGCCTGAGGGTCGCGTGAAGCCCTGGGGCACAAACCACGCCGTGATGATGGCAGCAAAGGCTATCAACGAGCCCTTCGCCGTAATCAATGCCGACGACTTCTACGGCCGTACAGCATACGCAACTATCGGTGACTACCTCAAGCAGTTGGAGGGCAGCGAGGGTCGCTACTGCATGGTAGGCTACCAAGTGTCGAAGACACTCTCGGAGAATGGCACCGTGTCGCGCGGTGTGTGTACCGTAGATGAGGAGGGCAACCTCCGTGGCATGGTCGAGCGCACACAGATTGAGCGCGTCAATGGCACAATCGTATTCCACGATGGCGGTGCTGACGAGCCCCTCGCAGAGGACACCCCCGTATCGATGAACCTCTTCGGCTTCACACCCGACTACTTCCGCCACTCGGAGGCATACTTCAAGGAGTTCCTCCCCGCAAACATCGACAACCTCAAGGCTGAGTTCTTCATCCCTCTCATGGTCAACAAGGTCATCAACGAGGGCACTGCAACGATGCGCGTGCTTAAGACCACATCTGACTGGTTTGGCGTGACTTACAAGGAGGATAAGCCCATGCTTATGGCAAAGATTGAGGAGCTTATTGCGGCGGGTGAGTACCCACGCAACCTCTGGGGCAAGTAATACTCTGCTACACTAAAACAAGAAAGGCTGACACGATGAATGTCAGCCTTTACTTTTATACCCTACGCGCCTACTCGATAAGCGAGATACTGCGCTGGATAAACTCCGTGAGGTTCTTACCCTTGAGCATGCCGTTTGACAGCAGTGCGAGGTCAATAATCTGGCGAACCTTGCTGTTAGCCTTGCCTATCTCCTCGAGGCGGGCATCACGCTCGGTGCGTAGCTCCACGATGCGCTTAGACAATGTCTCCTGCATATCGCGCTCCTCGGGTGTGAGCTCCTCGTTCTTCTTGCCCTTGATGGTCTCCTCGAAGCGGTGCTCCTCCTGCTCGGCAGCGGTAATCTTCTTGCCCATGGTACGGAGCTTGTCGCCATACTCGCGCTCAACCTCGCCAAGGATGTCAAGGACGATGGGATGGTTGCCGTTCACGGTGATGGTGAAGTTGTCGGGCATCTCGCCATAGAAGCGACTCATCTCGCCACCACTTGTCGCTGCCATATCCTTCATGCGGCGCATAAACTCGTTCTGCGTGATGATGACAGGGGCAGCATCCTTAGACATAGCCTCGAACGAGACGTGGTAGTGTATCTTGGCGTCGGTAGGCATCTGGCTCTCGAAGACGGGGCGCATGATATCCTGCTGCTCCGATGAGAGTGACATCGCGGCACGCTCCTCCTTGCGGATAAGGTTTTCGACTACGTCGCTATCGACACGCACGAAGCGCACCTTCTCGTTCTTCGACTCGTAGTACTGGATGTAGTGGCT
This sequence comes from Alistipes sp., assembly GCA_045634725.1. Taxonomy (GTDB): domain Bacteria; phylum Bacteroidota; class Bacteroidia; order Bacteroidales; family Rikenellaceae; genus Alistipes. The sequence goes on from JAZRAT010000032.1 coordinate 17,418, forward strand.
ATCGAGCTGGCCATTCATCTCGAGGATGTCGTAGCCCTTAGCCTTGGCAGCCTCAACAAAGGCGTTCTTGCCCTCAACATCGTCGACATAGAGCGCGATGGTAAAGCCATCCTTATCTGTCTGCGCCTCCTTAATCTTCTCGACATACTCCGCGGGGGTGTAGTACTTGCCCTCGATGTTCTTGAGGAGCATGAAGTTAGTGGCCTTCTCGGCGAACTTCTCGTCGGTGAGGATACCGTACTGGATGAAGATTTTGAGGTCGTCCCACTTCTTCTCGTAGTCCTCGCGCATGGTATTAAAGAGCTCCTGAAGACGGTCTGCAACCTTACGGGTGATGTAGCTCGAAATCTTCTTCACGTTAGAGTCGCTCTGCAAGTAGCTACGCGACACGTTGAGTGGGATGTCGGGAGAGTCGATAACGCCATGTAGGAGTGTCAAGTACTCGGGTACGATACCCGTAACCTCGTCAGTTACAAAGACCTGGTTACAGTAGAGTTGTATCTTGTTCTTCTGAATCTCGAAGTTGGAGTGCAACTTGGGGAAGTAGAGGATACCCGTGAGGTTGAATGGGTAGTCGATGTTGAGGTGGATGTAGAACAAGGGCTCCTCGCTCATGGGATAGAGGTCACTATAGAATGCCTTGTACTGCTCCTCGCTTATCTCCGGGGGCTTGCGCATCCACAAGGGGTTGGTGTCGTTGATGATGTTCCACTCCTCGGTGTCTACATACTTGCCATCCTTCCACTCCTGCTTCTTGCCAAAGGCAATAGGTATGGGTAGGAAGTGGCAGTACTTGCGGAGCAACTTCTCAATCTCGGCGCGCTGGGCATACTCGGCACAATCCTCCGAGATGTGCAGCACGATGCGGGTGCCGCGGTCGAGCTTCTCCTCCATCTCCTCCATCTCGAACTCGGGCGAGCCATTGCAGCTCCAGTGTACACTCTTGGCATCACTCTTATATGACTGCGTGAATATCTCCACCTTGTCAGCCACCATGAACGACGAGTAGAAGCCCAAGCCGAAGTGGCCGATGATAGCCTGATCCTTGTACTTCGCCATGAACTCCTCGGCACCCGAGAAGGCAATCTGGTTGATGTAGCGGTCTACCTCCTCCATGGTCATGCCGATGCCTCGGTCGGTGATGGTTAGAGTTTTTGACGCCTCATCCACAGCAACATGGATAGTTAGGTCGCCAAGCTCGCCCTCAGCCTCGCCCTTAGATGATAGGGTCTTGAGCTTCTGCGTAGCATCCACAGCGTTAGAGACCAACTCGCGGAGGAAGATCTCGTGGTCGGAGTATAGGAACTTCTTGATTACGGGGAAGATGTTTTCGGTTGTCACCCCAATTTTACCATTTCTCATAGTCGTATTTTTATTTAATTTAAGTCGTAAGTGTGGTTATGTTATCGGTTGATGGTTATGACAAACAACGTGCCACCACCCCACGACTGACAAAATGACACACTACATGACAGTACTTGGCAGCATGGTAGCCTATAAACACAAAAAAAGGACTGTCCCACATATGCGGCAGTCCTATACATTAATCTAATATGACATTGCAGATATAATGAAAATTTTAATTCAAACGCCATAAATCGGATGAAATAATCCATTGTAACGCCATAAATAGTATACATCATTAATTTCAAACGCCATAATTACTGACAATTTTAGGCTCGATTCAATTATATAAATCTTAGTTATAAATAACGATACATTATAGTGTTATTTCTTACAATTACGGATAAAGCGATGGCGGCCACTCAATATCGAGTAGTCGCCATTGGCTTGTATATTTTTCACTGACTACAAGAGACTTCGCCTTAATATTGTGCGAAGATTATCGCCATTTGTAGTTGTCTCGTCAAGCACGATATAATTGTCGTTGCATCCAGTTACACGCCACTTGTGATTATACACTCCGCTCAATGTTAATTGGTTGCTCTCGGCATCGTAACTCCAATTAAAGTCATAGGTCATTGTCTCCATATCTGGCTCTGTGGGATTGACAGAATGCCATCCTGTGCCGTCGGCATTAAAATTATACTTCTCATACGCAAGACCTTCGACGTAGTCGTAGCCTATAACTAGGTATGGCTCAATAATTTTAGACCAATCATCATTGTATTTTAGATATGAGTATCGCTCATATTCGCCTTCAATGGTCTCGGCAAGAGTCTCGGCATCGAAATCTTTACAACTCTCGAGTAGCTCGTTGATAGCCTCATTCTCGTAATACCACGATCCCTCATTGGTGATGGTTACCTCCCAGAAATAGGTTGAAGCACCCTTATCGAAACTGAATGCGTGATATGTTATACACAGCAAAGCCTGACCCTCGTATCCCCCTGTTTCAATATTAAATTTTAGGGTACCCTCTCCTGGTGTTATGGATGCGGTCTCCTTGTGTAAAACAGTCGAGCTATTCTTGACCATTATTTCAAAATTAACATCAGTCGCAAATTGACACTGATAATTGTACGTTACATCATCTCCATTGAAGATTTTGCGAGTAAGATCTTCATATGAGAGTTTAATGATATTAGCTTCACGTTCTCTGTTTTTGTCGCATCCTACGAATGAAAGAATGCAACACATTGCCACGAGGCTGTAAATAAGTTTTTTCATAGTTGTTATAGTTAAAAAGTATTAAATGGCCTTTATGTTGATTTTAAGCCTCTCTATTGTTTTGCTATGCAAATTTACCCCCCCCTTGAATTTTCCAAATTTTCGGACAGTAAAATGTATTTGATTTGTTTTAATGCGTAACCTAAAAGTTTTACAAACCTATTTTTCAAGCATATCTCGGAGGAAAATCGAGAGGTTGGTGTCGCTTTCGGTGAGGCCGAGCTTGTGTCGGATGTCGGCACTCTGGTTGTAGTGACGTGACTGATTTGTGTAGGCCTTGATATCCTTACCCTTCAAGCCGATTGCATACAAACAACAAATCTCAATCTCTTGCTCGGAAAGATTATGCTTCTCCAGATATTTAATGAAATTGGGATGACTACCTGTAAATGCAAGGCGTGTTGATGACATAAATAAGTTTTTATTTGCCAGCAACTCGTCAAGTTCTTTATCTACCTTTCGACTAATTTCACTGTTATTAGTTATATATACAGTGAAAAATTTATTCAACAGTTCAATTCGTTGAGCAACAATGCCTCTGATATTATTATCCAAATCATTATTATGGGATAACAACTCTGAAAGGTTGTCTTTCTCATCTTCCATTTGTTCATACAGAAGTCGATAACGCTCTGCTTCTCGTTCTGCATGAGCTTGTTGGATAGTTCTGGTTTTCAATCTTCCTCGAATATATATAACTATCACAAGCAATGTAGAAACAAGGACAATACTGATTATGATAACTTTATATCGATTTTCCTTTTCTTGTCTATTTTGCAATTCTAGAGCATATTTCTCCTCAATAAATTGAGTGTCACTCTCAAATATAGAGAACACTATTTTGTCATTAAGTTCATTGAACTTTATGTATGCTTCATACGCACTCTTAAAATCGCCCTTGTGTTCATATATTTTCAATAGAGTGGCATAGTATTTTAAGACTCTGTAGTCATCATTGAATGTGTTGACATCAATCTTTTGAAGTGCACTTTCTGCTTCGTCGTATGCTTCTATATCTGTATATGCTCCCGCAATGGACAAATAATCAATCTTGTTATCTGCAACCTGCTCTGTGTATTCATTTATAACTTGACGAATAACCTCCGCATCATCCGAATTACTCAAACATAATAGATTATAGGAATATATCTCACTAACGATGTATTCAGGCAGATTGCCAATATGCTGATAGCATTCATCTAATAACTCTTTTGCTTTGTCATAATCATTGTTTTGAATGCATCCACCTATGCATCTTAAAAGCGACAATACATAGTTATTCACACGACCAAGCTCAAAGTAGTAGTTTGCTGCTTCACTGCTAACATCATACACCTTATCCCACTTCATCAAAGAGTAATATATAGTACTCTGAGCAACTAATGTCCTTGCTTTGGTTAAGTTGTCATTTGACTCTACACCTTTATCTAAGGCATTTACGAAGCTCTCCATTGCCAAAGCATCATTACCTTGATTTTGATAAATGCGGCCTTGATAGTAGTATGTGCGGAGTTTGTCCGTTGCAGAACCATTATCCTCGTAGTAGTCAATGGCGGGTTGCAACACATCAAAGTCGGTCTTATCAACGAAGTTCTTATCTAATGCCATAGAGAGCAACAGGGCGTGCTTCGCAGGCTCTTCGTCGCCAACAAGCTCGTCGGTGTTAATAGCTTGCAACACATTAAGCACACTATCGGGTCGTTCCTCGATAATGCGTTCCATTTCGGTTATAGTCTTCCAATGCTCCGAGTGGCGGTTGCATGACGCCACACAAAGACCAATAAGAAGTATAGTAAGAAGTCTTCTCATAGATGCCATCATAATTTCCACAAAGGTAAGTAAAATATATCGTAATAGTGCATAGCGGGTATGGGGATAGCACAGATATAAACACATAAAAGAAACTACCGTAAGTAGTCTCTTTTATGTGCCTTTAAGGGATACTCTACGCCACTATATTGCGCCATAGTATTTGCCCTTCCAGATGTAGTAGTCATCCCTTGCGCGTAGCTCAAAACTAAACTCGACAAGGTCATCGTCAATCAGCAGAATGCGCACCTCGCCGCCCTTGATAGCT
>JAZRAT010000033.1:0-7463 GCA_045634725.1 Alistipes sp.
ACGATATAATGCGCATTGTCAAGGAGTTGCAACCGCGTGTTGTGAGCCAGGAGTTTGATAACGCATGCAAGATGCGCCTCTTGGTGCGCGAGTCGGAGAGCGAACAGCTCATCGGCCGCCTCGGCAAGGTCGACGGCGCAATAGTTGATGTGACTAACCCGTAGTTGTCATTCTGAACGAAGTGAACGCTGCGATTAAGCCATGAGCAGAACAAGCTCGCTTGTTTTGCCATGGCGGAGCAGGGTAGAGGAACTCAAGAATCTCCTCAAAGCCGACAAGCGACAACGTATATGGTTTACACTCGCTTAGGAGATCCTTCGACTGCGCTACGCTACGCTCAGGATGACAGACGAGAATTAGTAGATGAATAAGTATTGGGTATATATTGTTTCTAACAAGTATATGTCTACGATATATACGGGCGTGACTAATGATATAGTTAGGCGTGTATGGGAGCATCGGAGTGGAAATATTAGGGGTTTTACTTCTCGATATAAATGTGGGTGGTTGCTATACTATGAGGAGTTTGGCGATATAAATCAAGCCATTGCGAGAGAAAAACAGATTAAGGGCTGGAAAAGAGATAAAAAGATAGAACTTATCATATCGTTAAATCCCATGAGAAAAGATTTAGCGAATGAATGGTTCGAAGAATAATATAGATCAAGTGGATAACAAAATCGTCATAAAGGGTGCGAGGGTGCATAACCTCAAGAATGTTGATGTCGAAATTCCGCATAACAACCTCGTCGTGGTGACAGGTCTGTCGGGCTCGGGAAAGTCGACATTGGCCTTCGATACCATCTTTGCCGAGGGTCAGCGTCGTTATGTCGAGAGCCTCTCGGCATACGCACGTCAGTTCTTGGGACGTGTCGAGAAGCCCGATGTCGATATGATTGAGGGTATCGCCCCAGCCATCGCCATCGAGCAGAAGGTCATCTCGCGCAACCCCCGCTCTACCGTAGGCACTACAACCGAGATATATGACTACCTAAAATTGCTCTTCGCGCGTATCGGTCGCACATATTCGCCCACTACGGGCCTCGAGATTCGTTGCTATGAGGTTGACGATGTGGTAGATAGGGTGCTTTCGATGAGTGATGGCGAGAGGGTCGTTGTGGCCGCCCCCTTGCTTTTGAAGCAGTCGGAGGGCATCGTTGAACGCATCCTCACGCTTATGGAGGATGGTGTTAACCGCGTGCGCTATCGTGGCGAGGTTATGCTCGTTGAGGAGTTTATGCCACAGGTGAGCGCCGATATGTCGCTCGACGATTTGATGATTGTCGTTGACCGCATCATCATCAGCCACGAGCAGGACTCGGTGTCGCGTATTACGGACTCTGTGGCGCGCGCCATGGGATATGGCTCGGGCGTTGTGCACATCATAACCGATAGGGTGGAGACCTACTCCTCGCGCTACGATGAGGAGGGTGTCGTTTTTGAGCGCCCTACGGAGCACCTCTTTTCGTTCAACAACCCCGTTGGTGCATGCCCCGTGTGCGAGGGCTACGGCAAGGTTATGGGCATTGACGAAAACCTCGTTGTGCCCGACAAGTCGAAGAGCGTCTACGAGGGTGCTGTGGTCTGCTGGAATGGCGTCACGATGAGCAAGTGGAAGCAGGACGTGGTGCTCAATGCAGCAAAGTGCAACTTCCCAATCCATACGCCATATCATGCTCTTACGGATGCCGAGCGCGATATGTTGTGGCATGGTACGGATGCCTTCTATGGCATCGATGCCTTTTTTGATTATGTTGATACACAGCGACATAAGGTTCAGTATAGGGTGCTTAAGTCGCGATATATGGGTAAGACGCTCTGCCCCGAGTGCCATGGCAATCGCCTTAAGCGCGAGGCGTTGTATGTAAAGGTTGGAGGCTATAACATTGCCGAACTTGTGCAGATGACCGTGGGCGAGTTGTCGCGCTTCTTCGATGAGTTGAAGCTCGATGAGCACGACACAAAGACTGCGGAGCGCGTCTTGAAGGAGATACGCAACCGCCTTGGATATCTTATGGAGGTGGGACTCCACTACCTCACGCTTGACCGCTTGTCGGTGACATTGTCGGGTGGTGAGTCACAGCGCATAAACCTCTCTACGTCGTTGGGTAGCAACCTCGTAGGCTCGATGTATATCCTCGATGAGCCGAGCATCGGTCTGCATCCGAGGGATACAAATCGCCTTATTGGCGTGTTGAAGCAGTTGCGCGACCTAGATAACACGGTTATCGTTGTGGAGCACGAGGAGGAGGTTATGCGTGCTGCCGATTGGATTGTGGACATCGGTCCCGAGGCGGGTATTGGCGGTGGCGAGGTCGTCTATAGTGGCCCTGCGGAGAGGATTGGTGAGGCTAAAAACTCACTTACGGCAGAGTACCTAACGGGAAAACGAAACATAGAAATACCACAGCGTAGACGTGCCCATGCTGGAGTTGTAAGGGTGCGTGGTGCACGACATAACAATCTGAAAAACATAGATGTAGAGATTCCGCTTGGTGTGCTTACTTGCATCACGGGAGTCTCGGGTTCGGGTAAGTCGTCCTTGGCTGACGATGTGCTCTTCCCTGCGCTTAAGCGCAAGCTCTCGGAGACGACGCTCACGCCTGGTGACCACGACGGCATTGATGTCGACAGCCGCCAGTTGCAGAGCGTGGAGATGGTGTCGCAGTCGCCCATCGGCAAGTCTACGCGCTCCAACCCCGTGACCTACATCAAGGCCTACGATGAGATACGCAAACTCTTTGCCGACCAGCCCTACTCGAAGCATACGGGTATTGTGGCTACGGCCTTCTCGTTCAACATGCCTGGTGGCCGCTGCGAGGAGTGCGAGGGTGAGGGTGTCATCAAGGTGGGTATGCAGTTTATGGCAGATGTAGAGCTTACGTGCGAGGCGTGTGGCGGCATGCGCTTCAAGCCCGAAATTTTGGAGGTTAAGTATCGCGAAAAGAATATATACGACATACTGAATATGTCTGTGGATGAGGCTGTTGGGTTCTTCGGTGAGGATAAATCGAATAGCACCTGCAAGCGTATCGTCGACCGCATCATGCCACTGCAACAGGTGGGTCTTGGATATGTTAAGTTGGGACAGTCCTCGTCGACACTCTCGGGTGGTGAGTCGCAGCGCGTTAAGCTCGCCTCGTTCCTCACGAAGGATAAGTCTACGGAGCGCGTGATGTTCATCTTCGATGAGCCCACCACGGGTCTCCACTTCCACGATATACGCCGTCTGTTGGGAGCCTTCGATGCCCTTATCGAGCGCGGTCATAGCGTGGTAGTTGTGGAGCATAACATGGATGTCATCAAGTGTGCCGACTGGGTTATCGACATGGGTCCCGAGGCTGGCTCGGAGGGCGGTAGGGTAGTCGTTGCTGGCACGCCCGAGGATGTGATGGAGTGCGCAGAGAGCTACACAGGCCAATATTTACGAAAGCATCAGAATGAAAGAGTTTGAAACATATACACTCTCTAATGGCATAAGAGGCATACACCGTCAAGTGCGTAGTGGTGTTACGCACTGCGCGATGGTCGTCAATGCGGGCTCGCGCGATGAGCAGCGTGGCGAGTATGGCATAGCGCACTTTGTTGAGCATGCACTCTTCAAGGGCACAGCCAAGCGCAAGGCACATCAGGTGAATTGCCGACTCGAAAACCTCGGTGGTGAGCTCAATGCCTACACCACAAAGGAGGATACGACGCTTCACGCCACGGTGTTGCGCCGCGACCTGTCGCGTGCCGTGGAACTCATTGGCGATGTGATATTTAACTCTGTGTTTCCCGAGCGCGAACTTGCCAAGGAGCGCGAGGTCATCGCCGACGAGATTAACTCATATAAGGACTCGCCCTCGGAGCGCATCTATGACGACTTCGAGGATATGATATTCCGAGGCTCGGAGCTTGGACACAACATCCTCGGCTCGAAGGCCTCCATCGCGCGTTTCACGACCGAGAATATGCGCTCGTTCGTGGGTCGCACCTACACCACCGACCAGATGGTATTTTCATCTATCGGTAACTTCTCGGCCTCTACGGCACAGAGTGTTGCCGAGCGATATATTGGCGGTGTGGAGCCTACGAAGAGGGCATTTGAGCGTGTTGCTCCTGCACCATATGAGGCCTTCGATCAGCGCCTCTCGCGTCATACTCACCAGGCACATGGCATCATCGGCACGCGTGGCTATGGCATCCGCGATGAGCGCCGTCTGCCATTGGCCTTAGCACTGAATATCTTGGGTGGTCCTTCGGCTAACTCGCTGCTAAATATCTTGTTACGCGAGAAGCATGGCCTTTCGTATAATGTTGAGGCAACCTATACGCCCTACTCCGATACGGGTATCGTGGGCATCTACTTTTCGTCGGACCACGACAATGTTGAGCAATGCGTTGAGCTTATTGAGAGGGAGGTTGCGCGCCTCTGTCGTGAGCATATCACACCCCGCCGTCTCGCCATTGCCAAGCGACAGTTCGTGGCGCAGATGGCCATATCTATGGAGTCCAACGAGGGCTATATGTTGGGTGCGGGCAAGAGCTTTTTACTATACAAAGATATCGACACCCTGGAGGAGGCTTACAAGAAGGTTATGGCAATCACAGCGACGCAGATTTGCGATGTTGCAGCGGACTGTCTTGGTAACCTTTCACGATTGATATATAAGTAGTTATGGATAAGTTAGAACAGTATATCTTGGACAATACGAAGCCCGAGGAGGAGCTTATGCACCGCCTTGAGCGCGAGACCTATCTGCGTGTTATCAACCCTCGTATGATCTCGGGTCATGTGCAGGGCAAGCTCCTCGAGATGCTTGTGCGCATGATGCGCCCCAAGCGAGTGTTGGAGATTGGTACATTCACGGGCTACTCGGCACTGAGCATAGCGCGAGGCTTGGAGGATGGCGCCTATATCGACACCATAGAGGTTGATGACGAGTTGGAGGATATCGCGGCCAAATATTTCGAGCAGTCGGGATATGGCCACCGCATACGCCAGCATGTAGGCTCGGCACTTGATGTTGTGCCCACGCTTGGTGAGGTCTACGATATGGTCTTTATCGACGGCGACAAGCGCGAGTACCCCGCCTACTACAATATGCTTATGGAGGGTGGTTATGTGCGTAGCGGCTCGGTGATGCTGGCGGATAACATCTTGTGGTATGGCAAGGTTGCAGAGCCCATCGCCCACAACGATAAGCATACGGAGGCTATCGTAGAGTTCAACCGCATGGTTGCCGACGACCCCCGCGTGGATAATGTGATTGTTCCGATACGCGACGGTATCAACATGATAATGGTAAAATAAAATAGGTGGCAATTTGCCACCTATTTTATTTTGTGCCAGAGTGTTACTGCTTCTTCTTGTCGATAAGCTCTGTGAGTGAGCCGAGTGCACCAACAAGGTTGCTTGCCTCGAAGGGCAGGAATACGGTCTTAGCCTGGTTGCCTGCACCAATCTCCTTGAGCGTCTCTACATACTTCGTGAGAAGCATATATGTTGCGGGGTCGGTCTTTGACTCTGCGATAGCCTCTGCCACCTTGCGGATAGCCTCCGCCTCGGCTGTTGCCTGCAACACCTTTGCATCTGCCTCACCCTGAGCCTTCAAGATCTGAGTCTGCTTCTCTGCCTCTGCCTGGTTAATCTGCGACTCCTTCTCACCCTCAGACTGCAAAATCATAGCCTCCTTCTGACCTCTTGCCTCGAGGACCTTGGCACGGCGTTCACGCTCCGCCTGCATCTGCTGCTCCATGGCGCGACGTACTGACTCGGGAGGTGTAATATCCTGCAACTCAACGCGGTTAACCTTCACGCCCCACTTGTTTGTTGCCTCATCCAAGACGATGCGGAGCTTCGAGTTGATGGTGTCGCGCGAGGTGAGTGTCTCGTCGAGCTCCAACTCGCCAATCACATTACGCAAGGTTGTCTGCGTGAGTTTCTCGATGGCGTTAGGCAGGTTGTCAATCTCGTAAACTGACTTCACGGGGTCAACAATCTGGAAGTAGAGCAACGCATTGATGGTTGTGGTAACGTTATCCTTCGTAATCACGCTCTGCTTGTCGAAGTCGTATACCTGCTCGCGAAGGTCGATGCACGCAGTTGGCTTGATTACGGCATACTTTCTGCCATCGATGACCATCTCCGTACGCTTCGATACCTCGCGTGCGCGGTCGATGATGGGCAATAGGTAGTTTACACCCGACTTAAGCGTGCGGTCGTAGCGACCCAAGCGCTCCACAACGCGGGTCTCGGACTGTGGAATAATCTTAATGCCTTTGAGTACATATATCACCGCGATAAGGGCGATGACAAGCACTACGGTTAATACTGAAAGTTCCATATTTACAATCTTTTAACGGTTAATATTACACTATCTCTATCCACCACCTCGATCTTCGTACCCTTGGGTAGTGGCTCATTGTCTGATGACTTTGCACGCCAGTCCAGGCCGTCAATCATAACACGGCCATTGTCGTCGTCGGCATCAATGTCTACGCACACCACACCGCGCTTGCCGATGATGGCATCAACGTTTGTCTGCACCTTCTCGCCCTTGTTGAATAATAGGCGCTTCAGCACGGGGCGCACAGCGATAAGGGCGATGAACGAGACGATGGCAAAGGCTAAAAACTGAATCTCCAAATCCCAGCCTATGAGTGCTGCGGCGGCACCTCCAAGAGCACCGATAGAGAGACATATCACGGCAAAACCCGAGGTGAATAGCTCAACGATAAAGAGTACAAGGGCGGCGATGACCCAGTAAATCCAGATGTCCATAAAACAATATTTTACTAAAAATTGTGCTACTAAATGCGGCCTTGGGGAGAAGGCCCTAAACTCTAACAAAGATAATCTATTTTTTTTAAAAATACAACAATCAAACTTAACAATATATCATGAGTGAAAAAATGTGTAAAATGTGAGGCATAATCGGAAAATAATTCCTATATTTGTATGATTAACATAAGTATAAAAGTGTAAACTATAATCCAATAACTATGATACGACACATTGTAATGTGGAAGTTCCGCCGCGATATGGCCGAGACACCACAGCAGATTGCCCAGGAGATGAAGAGCCGTCTCGAGGCTTTGAATGGTAAGATTGATGGTCTTATTCGTGCCGAGGTGGGCGTGAACATCAAAGAGACTGCATCCTCTTACGATGCGGTGCTTACCGCCGATTTCGAGTCGTGGGAGAAGATGGAGGCATACAAAGTGCACCCTCTTCATGTCGTAATCAGTGACTACTGCAAGGAGCGCAGAGAGGCGCGTGTAGATGTCGATTATTCACTCTAGACAGAAATAATACTAACTAAATAAAAACTAAAACTACCATGCAGAAAAGAATTATTGAGTGCGTACCTAACTTCTCTGAGGGTCGCAACGCTGAGGTAATCAAGCAGATTACAGATGTCATCGACGCAGCTAAGGGCGTTAAGCTCTTGGATGTTGATCCAGGTGAGGCTACAAAC
>JAZRAT010000034.1:0-13441 GCA_045634725.1 Alistipes sp.
CTATGGTGTAATGGTAACACAGCAGATTTTGGTTCTGTTATTCTGAGTTCGAATCTCGGTAGCTCAACCATAAAGTCCAACAAGCGCTCCATTTAGGATGGTTTGCATGTTGGATTTTTTTATATCTTTGTCCCAAATTTATGCGGTTATGGCTTTCCCTATCGAAAATAAACTTGTTGTTGCAGTATCCTCTTCTGCGCTCTTCGACCTCTCGGAGTCGGATAAGATATATAACGAACGCGGACTTGATGAGTATCGTCGCTACCAGGAACAGAACATCGACAACCCTCTGGCTAAGGGTGTTGCCTTTCCTTTTGTAAAGCGTCTGTTGAGCTTCAATGAGATATTCTCAGAGGAACAGCCTGTGGAGGTTGTGTTACTCTCGCGCAACTCCCCCGAGACTGGACTCCGTGTTTTCCGTACTATTAAGCACTACGGCCTTGATATCACGCGTGCCTCGTTCTTCTCGGGCGAGTCACCTTATAAGTACTTGCCCGCATTCAATGCCTCACTCTTTTTGTCGGCTTCGGAGCGCGATGTAAAGCGTGCTTGTGAGGCGGGATATGCCGCAGGTCGTGTTTTGGATAGCGAGGTGCTCGATGATAGTTCGGATAACGAACTACGCATAGCCTTCGATTTTGATGGCGTTATTGCTGACGATGAGTCGGAAAAGATATATAAGGAGCAGGGTTTGCAGGCCTTCCACATTCATGAAGCATCGACACAGCGACCTCTTGACCCAGGTCCTCTTGCAGACCTTTTGATGAAGATTTCGAACTTGCAGAAGCTCGAGACACAGCGCATATCTGCCGACCCAGATTACCGTCGCTGGTTGAAGATATCTATTGTTACAGCGCGCAATGCCCCCGCGCACGAGCGTGTTGTGAACACCCTAAAAAGTTGGGGCGTTGAGGTCACTGAGGCATTCTTTTTGGGAGGCATCTCCAAGGATAGGGTCCTCGAGATTATGCAACCCCACATCTTCTTCGATGACCAGATGTCACACCTCGACCACTTGCGCACAGTGCCAGGTGTACATATCCCCATGGGTATAGCAAATGAGTAAAGTCGCTATGAAACAGAAGTTGAAGAGTGCGATAACAGCAATCAAGGCATGGCTTGCAACGCTCTCATTCCGCACAGGAGTGGTGGTTCTTGCGAGCTGTGTGCTCTTCTACCTGCTCTCTTTTGCTCAGGCGTTGTTGCCCATCTCTGCCGAGGCAAAGAGTGTGTTGTTTGTGGTCTTTTTCGGTTTGGCCAAGACTGCGCAGTACTCGGGTCTTGCCATTGTTGGCGTCAAGGGCTGGCAACGCATTAAGTCGTGGTTCAAGCGCAAGAAGGAACTATCCGAGGAGTAGTAAAATAAAAATAGGATGTCCGTTTGGGCATCCTATTTTGTTATGCTTAATTATTACAACTATTCGCTGTCGCTTTGGTCGTCGTTCTTCTCGTTTGACTTCTTGTGCTTGGGTAATACAACAAGGAAGAGGTCGGTGATGATGAACACCACGAAGATGCTTGCAAACATCACAAGCACACCAATATAGCCAATGTCGTCATTCTTGTCCAAGAACATATCGATTACAAGACTTATAAGTAACGCCGCAGAGATATATGCCAAGAGGTACTTCCAATATCGTCTGCCCTCCGCGGGGGCGCTCTTCTCGTCACCCTCGGCGTTATCTCTCTTTAGCATCTTGATGATGTTGGGCACGCCAGTCAATGCACCGATATTGAGCATGACAAAGGGCCACACGCCCTGCTCGGGAAACTTGATTGCGCAGTATAGCGATAGGATGTAGATCGGAACAAAGATGACATAGATTGATTTCTCCCAAGATGTCTTCATAGCTGTATTGATTATGTGTTACTTGTAATTCGCGCTCAATGGTGCTTTTCCAATAACAAATGTAGCAAATATTTTACAAGTTTCAAAATCCGCAGACCTAAAAATGAAAGTGGCAACCGCCAACTTAACGATTGCTACTCCTTGTGAAAGTGGTTGTGGATGGCTTTTGCGCGCGATGTGCCGATAACAGATGCGAGCTCCTCGAGTGTCGCCTCTTTGATTTTGCGTACACTTTTGAAGTGTTTGAGTAGTGTGTTGCGACTCTTCTCGCCGATGCCCACTATGCTGTCCAACTCACTTGTTATAAGTGCGTTATTTCGCTTCTGACGGTGGAATGTGATGCCGAAGCGGTGTGCCTCGTCGCGAATGTGGCAAACAACCTTAAGTGGCTCGCCCGTGCGCGATAGATAGTAGGGTATGGGGTCGCCAGGATAGAATACCTCCTCGAGGCGCTTGGCCAATCCCACGATAGGTACCTTGCCATCTATGCCCAACTCCTTGAGTACCCCATAGGCGCTCGAAAGCTGACCCTTGCCACCATCCACGATGATAAGGTCGGGGAGTTCTGCGCCCTCGGCAAGTAGGCGTGAGTAACGGCGGTGGAGTATCTCGCGCATCGAAGCAAAGTCATCGGGGCCCTCCACGGTCTTAACATTAAAATGGCGGTACTCCTTGCGTGAGGGCTTGCCATCGCGGAATACAACGCACGATGCCACGGGGTTGGTGCCCTGAAGGTTAGAGTTATCGAAGCACTCGATATGACGTGGCTGACGGTCGAGGTGTAACTCGCGCTGCATAGCAGCCATCAGGCGCTCGGTATGTCGCTCGGGATTCTTTATCTCGAGGTTCTTCATCAGCTCGGCGCGGTAGATGCGGGCACTGCGCAATGAGAACTCCAGCAACTCGGCTTTCTCACCACGCTTAGGTATGGTGAATGTCACGCCGTCAAAGAGTGTTGCTGCCGAAGGCATGAGGGGTACGATAACCTCGCGCGATAGTCCACCGTTAATATCCTCGGAGATGTGGCGAATAGCCATTGAGAGCATATCCTCGTCGTTGTCATCCACGCCCGTTGTCATGCGTATCGTCTGCACCGCGACAATCGAGCCGTGGCGTATGCAGATGTGGTTGCAGTAGGCTATGTCGTCATCCTTGAGCAGTGAGAATACATCCGTATCGACAATCTTCGAACTCACGATAACGCTCTTACTCTGGTAGTTCTCCAACGACTGCAGACGCTGCTTAAACTCCTCGGCCACCTCGAAGCGCAACTCCTTTGCCGCCTCCATCATCTCGTGTTCGAGCCACTGTCGCACGGGGCGTAAATCGCCACGCAGAACCGAGCGAACGAGGGCGAGGCTTTCTGCATATTCCGCTTCGCTCTGCTTGCCCACACATGGGGCTTTGCAGTTGCCCAAATGGTACTGCAAGCATAGCTGATGCTTACATCGAGCAATGCTTTCGTTAGTGAGGTTTAACTTGCACGTTCGCAGAGGAATAACACGACGTATAAACTCTAATATTGAACGCTGTGTAGCAATGGAGCCGTAGGGTCCAAAATACTCCGAGCCATCGCGCACAAGTTGGCGTGTGGAGAGCACTCGCGCAAAGGGCTCACGTCGTATGACAATCCAAGGATATGTCTTGTCATCCTTAAGCAAAATGTTGTAGCGTGGCTGTAGACTCTTGATGAGTGAGTTCTCCAAAAGCAGGGCGTCCTGCTCGCTGTCTACCACGATGTGGCGTATGTCGACAATCTGCTTTACGAGCACTATGACCTTTGCTGAGTGGTCGCGGTTTTCGACGAAGTATGACGACACACGCTTACGCAAATCCTTCGCCTTGCCGACATATATAATCTTGTCGTTGCGGTCGAGGAATTGGTATACGCCTGGCGCGTGTGGTAGTGCCGCTACCTGCTCCTTTATGTGTTCTCGTATAGTGCTCATGTTGTGCAAAAATACGAATTTTTTTGATAATCATCCCCGATATTCACTTTTTTTCACTATCTTTACACACTTACAATTATAATATTGATTATGAGAACAGGTGAAATTCAGACACTCGAAGTGGCGCGCATCTCAGACTTTGGTCTATATCTCACTGATGGTGAGGGTGTTGAGGTGTTGTTGCCAAATCGTTTTGTGAAACTCGATATGAAGGTTGGTGACCAGATCGAGGTATTCGTATACCACGACTCTGACGACCGCCCAGTTGCTACAACTGAGAAGCCCCTTATCAAGGTGGGTGAGGTTGCAGCGTTGAAGGTTGTAGATAAGAACTTGCATGGTGCGTTCCTCGATTGGGGACTCTTCGGTAAGCACCTCTTCCTTCCCAATCGCAATCAGCAGGGTGGTGTCGTAGCGGGCCAGAAGACCGTTGTCTATATGTATGTTGACGACCGCACAGGCCGTTGTGTCGCTACCAATAAAATTAAGCCATACATCTACAACGATGATCCCCTTACCGTTAAGGTAGGTGATGAGGTTGAGGTGTTGGTGGCATTCTCTACGCCCATTGGCTACCGCGTGGTTATCAACAACCGCCACTGGGGTATGATATACAAGAACCAGCTCTTCCGCCCCATCCATGTTGGTGATGTATGCCGTGGCTGGGTGCGCAAGATTACCGAGGATTTCCGCATCGATGTAAGCCTTCAGCAGCAGGGCTTGGCAGAGGTGGAGACTGCTGTTGTTAAGCTCGAACAACTCATCGAGGAGCATGGTGGTGTGCTTGCAGCGAATGATAAGAGCGACCCTCAGGATGTGTCACGCCTCACGGGTATGAGCAAGAAGGTCTTTAAGCGCGCACTCGGCATGTTGCTCAAGCAGGGCAAGGTGCGTCAGACAGAGTTTGGCGTCGAACGCATCAAACGATAGATACGATGGCGCTAAATACGGCAGAGAGAGTTTCGCGCGAGGTCTCCGATAACTTCGTCTATCAGCGTTCGAGGTTAGCCTACTATGAGGCTGCCATGAGGGTCGAGGGTCGTGTGTTGGAGATTGGCACCGGCACGGGCTATGGCATAGAGATTATTGCCCCCCATGCCGAGCGCTATGTCACGCTCGATAAGCACTGCGCCGTTGATGTGACATCGTTGCCCGCAAATGTGGAGTTCCGCGAGGCTAAGGTGCCACCGTTGCCATTTGCCGATGGCGAGTTCGACTGCGTTGTCTCGTTCCAGGTTATCGAGCACATTGTGCGCGATAAGGAGTTCGTGGCCGAGGTGATGCGCGTATTGCGCAAGGGTGGCAAATTTATAGTCAGCACCCCAAATAAGCCTATGTCGCTGACACGCAACCCATGGCATGTCAGAGAGTATCGTGCCGAGGAACTTAAGACTCTGCTCTCGGGATTCTCTGGTGTAGAGTGTTATGGTGTGGGTGGCAACGAGCAGGTGTGGGCATACTACACAAAGAATAAGGAGTCGGTGTACCGCATCATGCGCTTCGATGTATTGAGGATGCAGTGGTGGTTGCCCCGCTGGATATTGCAGTTGCCCTACGATGTGGCAAACAGACTCAACCGTCGCCGTCTGCACAGCCAGAATACGGCACTTACGGAGTCGATAAAGATGGATGATTACGCCCTACAGGAGGTCAATGATAGATGTTTTGATCTCTTCTATGTGGCAACAAAATAGTTAAAAATGAAGCAGAGCGTAGCCATAGTACAGCGCGATATTGCGTGGAGCGACTGGAAGGCCAATGCCAAGAGCATTAAGGCGTTGGTGGCAGAGTTGGCGTGCGATATACACGATGGTAGAAAGCCAAAGGTCGACCTAATCATCTTTTCGGAGATGTTCACTACGGGCTTTGTTACCGACCCCGAGAAGGTGGCAGACCGCGATGGTCGCAATATATCGCTAATGATAGACATAGCGCGCGAGTTGGATGCTGCGGTGGTGGGATCTGTGATTGTGGAGCGCGACAAGGAGTTTCGCAATCGTATGTATCTGATTACGCCCGATGCCGATGTGTTGTGGTACGACAAGCACCACCTCTTCTCTATCGGTGGCGAGGCAGAGAAATTTACTGCGGGCGAGGAGCGTACGGTTATAGAGTGGCGCGGTGTGCGCTACCTTATGGAGGTGTGCTACGACTTGCGCTTCCCCGTGTGGAGCCGTCAGCGTGGCGACTACGATGCCATTATCTACTCGGCCTTGTGGCCCAAGGCGCGCAGGGAGGTGTGGCGAACACTGCTTCGTGCGCGAGCCATGGAGAATCAGGCATATGTCTTTGGTGTTAATCGCATAGGCGCAGAACCGACGCTTGAGTATGCGGGTGACTCGATGGCCATAGATTATCGTGGCGACATCATGGCAGATTGTGGTGATGAGGCTACGGTGGCCATTGTAGAGATAGATTTGGAGAAACAGGAGGCATTCAAAGAGCGCTTCGATGTCGCGTGCGATGCCGACGATTTTATAATTACAGAACTTAAGGATTATGATGGAGTGGTTGCAGAATATTGATTGGGTAGTGGTAACACTGCTGCTCGTTTCTGGTGTTGTAGTGGGTATCATCAACACGCTGGGCGGCGGAGGCTCGGTAATTACGATGGCGCTATACATGGCTATGGGTATCCCCGTTGCCGTGGCTAATGGTACAAATCGTATTGCCGTTGTGATGCAGAACTTCTCTGCCACAATTGCCTTTATGCGTAAGAGTATGGTGGATATCAAGAATAGCCTCTTGCTGGGCGTGCCAACCATATTGGGCACTATTGCGGGCTCACTTTGCGCTATTGATGTTAGCGAAAAGACCTTTAAGGTGTGCTTGAGTTTGGTGCTCGCTATCATTCTTATCTACCTCATCTTGGATCGCGATAAGGTCTCTACGCCCGAGGGACACAAGTTGAAGGTTCGCTGGTGGCACTATCCCATCTTCTTCCTTGTGGGCTTCTATGGTGGATATATCTATATCGGCCTAGGCTTCTTGATTCTCGCCGTGACCATATGGACAATGAAACTTGATATCGTTACGGCCAACGTGCTTAAGGGTTGCGTGATATTTATCTCAACACCCTTTGCTTTGGCGGTGTTTATGTATAAGGGTCAGGTGGACTACGATGCGGGCCTCATTCATGGTATAGGTAACATCCTTGGCGCTGTGTTGGCATCGCATTGGGCTGCAAACTGGGGCGTTAAGTTTGTTAAGTGGTTCACGCTATTTATAATCGTTATATCGTTTATTGACCTCGTGGGCTTGATTTCGTTGCAGGACCTACTACAACCACTACTTAACTAGGATATGGCAAAACGACAGATTGAGATAACTGGAGCGAGGGTGCATAACCTCAAGAACGTGGATGTGACGATACCACGCGACTCGCTTGTTGTTATAACCGGACTCTCGGGTTCGGGTAAGTCGTCGTTGGCATTCGATACTATCTACGCCGAGGGTCAGCGCCGTTATATGGAGACCCTCTCGGCATATGCTCGTCAGTTTGTTGGCAATATGGAGCGCCCCGATGTAGACCACATCACGGGCCTTAGTCCCGTTGTTGCCATCGAGCAGAAGACGACAAACAAGAATCCACGCTCTACCGTGGGCACGGTGACCGAGATTAATGACTTCTTGCGTTTGTTGTATGCGCGTGCTTCGCGTGCCTACTCGCCCCATACGGGAGAGCCTATGGTGCGCTATAGTGACCAAGAGATTATAAACCTGATGATTAACGCCTTTGAGGGTCGTAGGGTGGCGTTCCTTGCCCCCGTGGTCAAGGGTCGTAAGGGTCACTACCGCGAGCTCTTCGAGACCATGTCGCGCAAGGGTTATATCTATGCACGTATCGATGGCGAGATACGCGAGTTCTCGGCGGGATTGAAACTCGACCGCTATAAGACCCACACCATCGATATGGTTATCGATCGCTTGGTTATTGGTGAGGCGCATCGCGAGCGTATGGCAACATCGTTGGGTGAGGCTATGCGCCAGGGTCGTGGCACGATGTTACTCTACGACTACGCTACCGAGGGCATACGCTACTACTCGCGTAACCTTATGTGTCCCACTACGGGCACTGCATTCGAGGAGCCCGAGCCTCACACCTTCTCGTTCAACTCGCCCAAGGGTGCTTGCCCAGAGTGTAATGGTCTTGGTGACAGGGCGGTCTTCGATATCGAAAAGATTATACCCGATGCAAGCCTCTCACTACGCGATGGTGGTGTGGACCCATTGGGTAAGTATCATAATAATATGCTCTTTGCCATGCTCGAGATGCTGGGCCATCGTCACGACTTTACGCTTGACGACCCGCTCGGCACAATCTCGCGCGAGGGCCTCAATGCTATCCTCTATGGTGACTCGGAGCCTGTGGCTGTCAATATGTCGGAGTTCTCGACGGTGTCGGGTACGCGCTTGGTGCAGTGGATGGGTGTCTCGGAGTGGATTATGCGCAACGAGGACGAGGAGTCGGCAAAGGGTCGTAAGTGGCGTGAGCAGTTTATGGCGAGGGAGGAGTGTCCCTGTTGCGGTGGCTCGCGCCTTAAGGCTGAGGCTCTGCACTTCCGCATTGGTGACAAGAGTATTGCCGATGTCTCGGCTATGTCTATCGTAGAGTTTAAGGAGTGGATTTCGCATATTGACGAGGTGCTCAACGACAAGGAGCGCACCATTGCCCGCGACATCGTCAAGGAGATACGTGAGCGTGTAGGTTTCTTGGTAGATGTGGGTCTCGGTTACTTGTCGCTCTCGCGTGCTTCGCGCACCATATCGGGTGGTGAGGCACAGCGCATACGCCTCGCTACGCAGATAGGCTCGAAACTCGTGAATGTCCTCTATATCCTTGATGAGCCAAGTATTGGTCTGCACCAGAGGGATAACCATCGCCTTATATCAAGCCTTAAGAGTCTGCGCGATGCGGGTAACTCGGTTATCGTGGTGGAGCACGATGAGGATATGATGCGTGCAGCGGACTATATCGTTGATGTCGGCCCCTTGGCGGGTCGTCGTGGTGGTGAGATTGTCGCTGCGGGCACGTTTGAAGATATATGTAATAGTAAGAGTATCACTGCAGACTACCTAACGGGTCGCAGGCGCATAGAGCCTCCCGCGGAGTTGCGAAAGGGTAGTGGCGAGTATATCACTCTGCGTGGTGCTACGGGTCATAATCTCAAAAATGTTGATGTGAGTATCCCGCTCGGTAAGTTGGTCTGCATTACGGGTGTCTCGGGTTCGGGTAAGTCGTCGCTTATAAATGGCACGCTGCGCCCCGTTCTCTCGCGCCACCTGTATCGTTCGTTCGACCAGGCACTGCCCTATGTCTCGATTGAGGGCATGGAGCATATAGATAAGTTGGTTGTCGTGGATCAGTCGCCCATTGGTCGCACACCGCGCAGTAACCCCGCGACATATACCAATGTATTTGCCGATATACGCAAACTCTTCGAGCAGACACCCGATGCGCAGATACGAGGTTATAAGGCGGGTCGCTTCTCGTTTAATGTTAAGGGTGGTCGATGTGAGGCGTGCCGTGGTGCGGGACATGAGACCATAGAGATGAACTTCCTACCCGATGTATATGTGCGTTGCCGTCAGTGTGGTGGCAATCGCTATAACCGCGAGACGCTGGAGGTGAAGTATAAGGGTAAAAGCATTAACGATGTGCTCAATATGACCATCAATATGGCTGTGGAGTTCTTCGAGCATATACCTACTATATATACAAAGCTTAAGGCTATACAGCAGGTGGGCTTGGGCTACCTCACGCTCGGTCAGCCATGCACAACGCTTTCGGGTGGCGAGTCGCAGCGCATAAAGCTCGCTACGGAGCTCTCGAAGCGCGATACGGGTCGCACGCTCTATATCCTCGATGAGCCCACTACGGGTCTCCATTTTGAGGATATACGCCAGCTGTTGGATGTTATCAACCGCTTGGTGGATTGCGGAAATACGGCTATCGTTATTGAGCATAACCTCGATGTGGTGCGCGTTGCAGATTGGATTATCGACCTCGGCCCTGAGGGTGGTAAGGGTGGCGGCGAGATTGTCGCTGAGGGTACACCCGACGATATCAAGCGCTCGGAACGTAGCTACACGGGTAAATATTTGTAAAACTCCCTGCAATTTGGCATTAAGTGATAATGCTTTGATTTGTAGGTGCTTGTGCTTTGGATAGTGATTTTAGTTTAAAATAATTGTAATTTTTTTGAAAAAAAGTTGCGAAATATTTTGGAAGTTTAGAAAAATGCTCTATCTTTGCACTCGCTTTCAAAGCAATGGCGAGATAGCTCAGCTGGTTAGAGCGCATGATTCATAATCATGAGGTCGAGAGTTCAAGTCTCTCTCTCGCTACACCATAAGCATCGGATTAATGTCCGATGCTATTTTTTTTTCTCCATATCTCACCTCCAATTTCTTTGCGTTGCGGAGTGCTATAACTGCCATTATCATGACCGAATGCAAGGAGGGCTGCCACAGATCTATCAATTTTCCTTCAAAATATGCTCAAAAAGTAGCATTGCAAAACTTTTGGGTTACACTGCAAAACAAATATTTTTAACTGATGTTGATTTTCAACGACTTACGGACTAAAATTCGTAGGTCGTTTTTCGTTTTGCAAAACTTTTTCCGAGTAACTTTGTGATAGAAAAAATCGAGAAAGAGTAATAACCTATTGTTAAACCTATAAAACTTAGAGCTATGAAAAAGAGTTTATTTATGTTGTTGATGCTTGCGGTAGTGGGCATGGCAATATCGTGTGACAGAGAAGTTGTTCCTAACAAGCCTGCGAATGAGACACCCACAGATGTACAGCCAAATGTGAGCGCCGTAAATAGCAATATTGTGGGCTTGTGGGTGCTTGAGGGCGAAATAAATAATCAGCTCGGTGATTTCGTGTATGAGTCTACATTCCGTTTTTGGGAGGATGGTACAGGTTATCATACAACTGATGAGTATGAGGTATCTTCAGGTCGCCATATGTCAATGACCCGTGGTGGTCTAACATATGAGTGCGAAGGTGATATATTACGCATTGGTTATACTGGCGAGGAGGCAGAAGAGATAAAATATAGCGTGGAGTCAAATAGGATTATTTTCTATATCGAGGAAGCAACGGATGGTATGGTTGTGTACCACAAGAAGCCAGACGCAGACCGCCGCTTTATAGGTGACTGGAGCACAATGCGCGCAGAGGGCGACTATTACTACGATGACCACATCAAGTTTGTGACACCAACGGATTGCTTTATGTATCACAGTAAATATGATAATCCAACGGCAGCACCTATAGAAGGCCCATCACACCCCGTTTGGTACAAATACACCTTCGATGATGATGCTCTATACATCTCGAGTGCTGAAAATATGAATGCAACACCTAGAAAGAGGTTTTATCGCTTTGCGGGTGATAAGCTCTACTTGAGTGGTGAGTATGGTGGCAATGAGACTTGCTACAGCAAAATCAAGAAGTAAATTATCATAAAACATCCTTATTGAAAAAGGATTAGCCTGATGTGACCCAGAGGTTCTTTACATAAACTTTTGGGTCACTTCAAATTATCACCCAAATTATCTTAACTTTGCGAGAAATAAGATGGCTTTTATGAAACGACTTTTTACTATACTTGTTCTTGGTCTTTGCCTGGTGGCGTGCAACCGCCACTCGGAGCATTGGAAGACAATAACCGAAATGGAACGCATTATCGAGGAGCGACCCGATAGTGTGCTTAATGTGTTGCAAGCTATTGACACCGACGAGCTATCTGGCGACGAGGAACCCGCGAAGCACGCCTTGTTGCTCTCTATGGCGCTGGATAAGAATTATATCGACAAGACCAGTTTTGAGGTGTTGCAACCCGCTATCGACCATTATGAGGATAATGGCACTGCGACCGATAAACTTCGCACATATTATTATCAGGGTTGTATATATCAAAATATGGGCAATAAGACTCTGGCAATGGAGAGTTTCGTAAAGGCTATTTCCGAAGGTTGTGAGTCGAATGATATGTTAACAATGGCGAGAACATATTTTGCTCAAGGCACAATCTATTTTTCATTATATGAGTGGGACGACTATATAGAGACTAATAAAAATGCGGCATCATACTTCAAACAAGCAGAAAAATATAATAGTTATGCAAACTGTCTAATTCGAATTATTAATGGTTATACACTGAACGATGACGCAGAGAATGCTCTATTATATATCAACGAATGTAAGAAGATATTAGAGGTGATAAGCGATAAAAGAGTTGCCGATTTCTATTCTGCATATCTCGTATATGTAACCAAGTATGGTACAAACCAAGAAATAGACTCTCTTATCAATGATTATATCAATATCGTCACAGATTCATTCGAAGATTGGTTAACTCTCTGTAATGCATACTATAAAATAGGTAAATACGACGATGCACTACAAGCAACTGAACAATATAGAAGTAGCACAAATACGCGAGATGAGTTAAAGTATATGGCGCTTATTTCGATGATATATGAGAAAACAGACAGATATGAAGAGTCCTTGAGGGCCTATAAAGAGTTTATGGTTGTATCTGACAGTACAAGTCTTGCGATTATGCGTCAAGACACTAAGTTTGTCGAGGAGCGCCATAACTTGGAAATGGCAAAGGCAAAGGAGACTGAGGCGAAGAATAAGCGTACTATTGTGGTCTTGGCGTGCGTTGTTGCGTTGATTGGCTCACTCTTGGTGATTATGATTATCCGCAGCCGACTGCAGATTAGCCGTGCGAAGAACAGAGAGTTGGAGGTTGAAAAGCAGAGGTATGAGCAGCTCTATGCCGATGCTGTTGCCGAGCGTGATGCCTTGACAAAGATGGTCGAGGACTCAAGCGTTAGGGAGGAGGCAAAGGCAGTCATTAAGGCGCGACTCGATGTGCTGAATAAGGTTATCATTTCGCAGATTACAGGCACAACATCTGCCAACAAAAAGGCCTATGAGGAGTTGGAGCTGCTACTGGCCGATAAGGAGACCTTTATCGAGTCGACACGCCTAACTATCGAGGGCAACAATCCCGAGTTTATCTCTGCTCTCAAGCAGCGAGGTTTGTCTGATGAGGAGATAAACATCTGCTGTTTGTATGCAATCGGCCTAAAGGGTAAGGACATCAAGGCCTACACAAATCAGTCAAGGCACTACAACCAGAGTGCCGACATTCGACATAAGCTCGGACTAACGGAAAGCGATACCAACCTCTCGATTTTCCTTCGAGATATGCTCGAAAAGTAGTGTTGCAAAACTTTTTACGAGTAACTTTGCGTTAGAGGAAAGAGAAAAATAGCCCTCAAAATGCATTTTCTTGCCGTAAAATTTGGAAAATTCAAGGGGGGGGTAAATTTGTGGGCGGAAACTTGAGAAGCCGTCAAAATGGCTAAAACAGGTGAATAAGGAGAATGGTTAAAAGTGTGACAATTTAGTACGTAATAAATAATTTTTAGGATTATGAAAAACTTAATTTACTGTCTTCTGGCAATTGCACTTATTGCGTGTAATGACAAAAAGGGCGATGATTTTGTTGTACAGCCTGGAACTTACGCATTCAAGCAGAGTGAGCAGATTGTCTATGTAACGCCCACTACCGAAAGTTTCCGTTTGGAGGCATACTATGTGAGCGAACCAGAC
>JAZRAT010000035.1:0-2666 GCA_045634725.1 Alistipes sp.
CTCCTTACCCTCCTTGTAGTACTCCGAACAAGTGTCGGTTGTGATGGTAAATCCTGGAGGTACAGGAATACCGATCAAGTTCATCTCAGCGAGGTTAGCACCCTTACCGCCGAGCAACTCTCGCATCTTGCCATTACCCTCAGCCTCCTTGTTGCCAAAGGTATAGACACGCTTTACATCTGCCATAATCGTCTGTTTTATAAATAGTTAATATGATAATTGTCTTATATATGCTACCCGTGTTGGTCTATTTGGCTACGAATAGCTTACAAAAGTAAAAAATAATTTTCGAAAATGCAATATTTATGCGAGAAAAATGGAGGTGTAATTATGGATATTATGAGTTTAGGGAGTTTAAGGTTATTGGCACTTGACCACCCTAAACTCCCTAATATTCATAAATTATATTATCGCTACCTCTCTATCGCGCCACTGCCGACCAATACATCACCACTATACCACGCGGCAAACTGACCAGCGGTGATGCCTCTCTGTGGCTCGTCGAAGAGGATGTACATACCCTCGCTATCGCAGATGAGTTCTGCTGCCTGGAGTGGTTGGCGGTAGCGTATGCGCACCATATATCTTCGGCGCTCACCCTCTTTCATTGCCTCGGTTGGGTCTACCCAGTGCACCTCCTCGGGGAGTATGCGAAGCGCCTTGCGGTGTAGGCCTGGGTGGCTGTCGCCCTCGCCCACAAAGACTACATTCTCCTTGACGTCGGTTCCGATGATAAAGAGTGACTCCTTACGGCCACCAATGCCTAAACCCTTACGCTGGCCTATGGTGTAGAAGTGCGCACCCTGATGTGTGCCAATCTTCTTGCCATCGCGCACAGTGAGGCGATATGGTTCGGCAAGTGCTTTATAATCATCCTCTTGGCAGTCGCGAACGAAGCGTGGTGAGTGGGGTGGTATCTCGTGGATATTACCCTCCTTGGCCTTGAGTTGCTGTTGTAGAAATACGGGGAGGTCTACCTTGCCTACGAAGCATATGCCTTGCGAATCTTTGCGCTTTGCGGTGGCGAGTTTCTGCTCCTCGGCTATGCGTCTAACCTCGGGCTTTGTGATGTCGCCAATGGGGAACATGGCGTACTTGAGTTGCTCTTGCGTGAGCTGACAGAGAAAATAACTCTGGTCTTTGTTGCTATCGCTGCCCGCCAAGAGTTGATAGTGCGTAATACCCTCATTGTCAATCCACTCCTCGCGTCGGCAGTAATGGCCCGTAGCGACACGCTCGGCACCAAGTTTGAGAGCCTCCTTGAGGAATACATCGAACTTTATCTCGCGGTTGCAGAGGACATCGGGATTGGGTGTGCGACCCGCCTCGTACTCCGCAAACATATAATCCACAACGCGCTTGCGGTATTCCTTCGATAGGTCGACATAGTGGAACTCTATGTCGAGACGCTTGGCTACAAGCTCCGCAAAAACCTGGTCGTCATACCATGGGCAGTCGCCCTCGAGCGTACCCGTGGTGTCGTGCCAGTTGCGCATGAAGAGTCCGATGACCTCATGCCCCTGCTCTTTGAGCAAGTATGCTGCCACCGAAGAGTCTACGCCTCCCGAAAGTCCGATTACAACGCGCATATAATTAAATATTTAGCGCTGATTACTTAATCAACTGCATGAACTCCTCGCGAGTGCGCAAGTCTGAGAGGAAACAACCCGTGAATGCTGATGTTGTAGTCACAGAGCGTTGCTTCTCTACACCACGCATCTGCATGCATGTGTGGCTCGCCTCGATGACTACGGCAACACCAGCGGGGTTAAGTGCCTGCTGGATGCTATCGCGAATCTGCACAGTAAGGCGCTCCTGAACCTGAAGGCGGCGAGCAAAACACTCTACCACGCGGGCAATCTTCGAGAGACCTGTGATGTGGCCATTGGGGATGTAGGCAACGTGTGCCTTGCCGATGAATGGGAGCATGTGGTGCTCACATACCGAGAAGAGCTCGATATCCTTGACGAGTACCATCTGCTGGTACTCCTCCTTGAACATTGCCGACTGGAGAATGGCGATGGGATCCTGAGCATAACCCTTGGTAATGAACGACATAGCCTTGGCAACACGCTCTGGAGTCTTGATGAGACCCTCGCGGTCGGGATCCTCGCCAAGGAGACGCAAAATCTCGCGGTAGTGCATCATGAGCTCTGCGATTTTCTCCTGGTTGTAGATGTCCTCGCGCTTGTAGTTTGTAATTATCTCTTCCATAGTTGGATAGTATTAGCGTTTCAATATCATGCAAAGATACAAATTATTTAGGAATAAGGGGTTATGCGTCGATTTTTTTTTGAGGCTATGTGGTGTGTTATGGGTAAATAGAAAAACTAAAATGGCGAAAGGTCTCAATTTACCCCTCGCCATTTAGGTCTGATGCGTAGCGTTGTGCGCTGCAAAAGCAATGTTATTTTTGCTCGTTCAAGATACGCATTGCAGCATCAAAAATTGTAGTGTCGTCCAAAGTAACTACACCACCGTCAGGACCCTGCTCGATGTGGATGCCTACACCCTCCTTAGCGTCGAAGTGCTTGCCACCAAAATAGTTACGTACTGTATCAACGTCGATTCCCAACTCGTCTGCAATGCGCTGTGAGCTACCGCTAGGCAACTTGTCCTTGATGCGGCGCAACTCGTTAAATGTAATAATCATAGTTCGGTAATTA
>JAZRAT010000036.1:0-17014 GCA_045634725.1 Alistipes sp.
GCATCGGCAAAGTTGCGCTCCTTGAGCTCAATAATCCTCTTCATCAAGGGATGAGAGAGGTGATACTGCAAATCCTTATTATCTATATAAAAGTTAGCCATTGCTTCTCCTATTTTGAGTTCTGTTTGTAATACTTAATCATCTTGGGGATTACCTCCTCAACGCTACCTGTGATGGCGTAGTCGGCAATCTTGTTGATGGGGGCCTCGGGGTCGGTGTTGATTGATACAATCATCGCCGAGCCATCCATACCTGCTGTGTGCTGAATCTGACCAGAGATACCGCAAGCGATGTAGAGCTTGGGGCGTACGGTGACACCTGTCTGGCCAATCTGACGCTCGTGCTCTGTGAAGCCTGCGTCTACCGCAGCACGCGAAGCACCTACCTCGCCACCAAGTACATTTGCCAACTCGTGAACAAGCTGGAAGCCCTCCTTAGAGCCTACGCCATAGCCACCAGCAACGATGACTGAAGCGCCCTTGATGTTAATCTTGCGCTCCTCGATGTGGCGCTCTACGATGCGCACTGCAAGGTCTGTATCCTTGACCATGGGCTGCCACTCAATCTCGCGTACCTCACCAGCAGCGGGTGTTGCAAGCGCCTCCTTGCGCATAACGCCCTCACGAACGGTTGCCATCTGAGGACGGCACTCGGGGTTAACGATAGTAGCGATGATGTTACCACCAAAGGCGGGACGAATCTGGTAGAGGAGGCTATCGTACTCCTTACCACTCTTCGCATCCTTATGCTCGCCGATTACGAGCTCTGTACAGTCGGCAGTAAGACCGCTGTGGAGCGCTGACGACACGCGGGGTGCGAAGTCGCGACCTACGGGTGTTGCGCCGAAGAGTGCAATCTGGGGCTTCTCCTGCTGGATGAGACCAACCATAACTGCTGTGTGGGGCAATGTGCGGAAGGGAGCGAAAATCTCGTTGTCGGCAACCCATACGGTGTCAGCACCATACTTTGCCAACTCGGGTGCGAGGGTCTTGACATCGTGGCCGATAACTACAGCCTCGAGCTTCACGCCGAGCGTGTTAGCCAACTCACGACCCTTTGTAAGAAGCTCCAACGATACGTCGGCAATCTCCTTATCCTCAATCTCGATATATACAAATACGTTATTCATACTCTTAGTTCTTAAGCGATTAACCGAGCGTGTGGCTCGCGATAAGCTCCTGCATGAGAGCCTCGATGTCGTTATCCTCGGCGGTGAGGGCCTTAGCCTCCTTAGCCTGGAACACTACGTTCTCAATCTTCTTAACCTTTGTAGGCGAGCCACTCAAACCGAGCTGCTCGGGGTCGGGGTTAACATCTGCTGCCGAGAACTCAACGATGTGCAAGTAGGGGCGCTCCTCGATGAAGGCATTCCACTGTGCATCAACGTTTGCCATCTCCGAAGTTGCGAGCGCGCGCTTGTACTTCATCACGCGCTTAGCGTTGCGGGGACGGCACTCCTTAGCCGATGAGTTTACGGTGATAAGTGCGGGGAGTGGGCATACAACAACCTCTGAACCACGCTCCAAACGGCGCTTGATGGTAATCTCGGTGTCGTTGATGTCAACGAGTTCCTCGGCGTATGTTACCTGTGGGAGGTCAAGCTTCTGGGCTACCTGTGGGCCTACCTGCGCTGTATCGCCATCGATAGCCTGGCGACCTGCCACGACGATGTCGGGCTGAATCTTGCGAAGGGCCAAAGACAAGGCGTATGACGTAGCCAACGTATCAGAGCCTGCAAACTCCTTGCCCGAAAGCAAGTATCCGCCATCAGCACCGCGGAACATAGCCTCGCGGATGACGTCGCTTGCGCGCTGGGGACCCATGGTCAATACATAGACCTCGCTACCTGCTACGCGCTCCTTGATTTGAAGCGCCATTTCGAGGGCGTTGAGGTCCTCGGGGTTGAAGATTGCAGCGAGAGCAGCACGGTTTACCGTACCCTCCGGAGTCATGGCGTCCTTGCCCACATTGCGTGTGTCGGGCACCTGCTTTGCCATAACTACAATTTTCTTAACTCTTTCCATAACTATATTAATATATGTATATTTTCACTCTATGTCTGCCTCGCCAGCCGTGGGCTAAGCCTGGCAAAGATACTTATTTTTGCCTAATTGGAACTATTTTTACATCACTAATTTGCATCCTGCAGCCTAAAACTCTATGGTTTAAGTATTTGTGCGTAGTGCTCATTTGTCCGTTTTGCTATTGCCTACCCGCGTATATGGATGTCGAGACGGCGGTAGCAGTTGATGAGGTTGTATGCCACAACCTCGGGTCGGAAGCGTGTCGCCTGGCGGTGTCCAAGGGTGGTGAGCACCTCGCGTAACTCGCCATCATTGCTAATCAAGTTTATGGCGTTTGAAAGCTCCTCGCGGCTGTTTGGGTTGACGAACATGGCGGCGTTACCTGCCACCTCATCCATGCTCGAGGAGTGGGTGGTGATGACGGGTGTACCCACGGTCATAGCCTCGGCAATGTGCGTAGCGAAGCCCTCATAGCGCGAGAGGTTGATAACGACGCTTGCGTGGCGGTATATAGCGGGCATATCCTCCTCCGCAACGCTCTCTATTATGTGCAGGCGGTTGCTCACGCCGAGCTCCTGTGCTGCGCGCTTCAGGCGTGTGGTGTGCCATGTGGAACGACCTACGATGACGAAGGCTATATCCTTGTCTATGTGTGGCATAGCCTGTATTACCTTTACCATCGCACGGCGCTCGAGGTGTGTACCCACGCTGAGCAGGTAGCGCTCGGGGAGGTTGTATTTAGCCTTTGTGGCCTCGAGGTACTCTGCGCTAAGCTCCGCATCGTATTGTTTTGCCACGCCAGGGTAGACGACATCCACCTTCTCGGGGTATATGCGGAAGTGCTTGGTTATGTCGCGCTTAACACACTCGCTCACCGCCACGATGCGGTCTACGCGGTGGAGCATACGACCCATGTATATGCGGTTGAGAAGGTGCTCGGGGGAGTTGGCGAAGGTGTTGTCGTAGAGAAACTCCATGTTGTGTATGGTCACCACACTGCGTATGTTACGCTTGTCGAGTCCTACGGGTATATACTCTGCGAGGCCATGATATAGCTCCACGTTGCCGTTGTGTAGGTCGTGGCCTATGCGCCATGTGTGCCATGGCAGACGTAGCTTGCGCCATAGTGCACCATCGGGCTCCATTGTCTCGATGTTGTGCGTAAGTTCCATGCGCTCAAACGCTTTGTTCTCTGCGCGTTGGGGTATGTATGGTCGGAAATATGTGTGGCGGGGGGCTGCCGTTGCCAAAGCTTCGATAACGAGACGACTATATGCGCCGAACTCCTCGTGGTCGGTCATCGCATATCGTGCGTCGAAGCCTATGGTGATGCTACGTTTCATGCTCTTTTTTGCTCGGCCTACTTAGTAGCAGGCACATATACCTCGCAAAGATAGCAAAAAAAATGAAAAAAGCAAAGGTGGGTTGTGCTATGTCGTTGGATGTGTAGTGTGATGCTGTGGCAGCTCTTGCTGTAGAGGTGGGGCAGGAATAAAAAAATGAGGCAACCGAAGGGTGCAGAACTTTTCGTTCTTCTGACATAGCTTGCATCTCTAACCTGCTGGTCTTAAGCATGCAACCTGTGTCATACCCATCGATTGGCCTCTCCAACCTAAAACTACTAACCTAAATGAACCTTAAAACTTCGCTGCAAAGGTAAGGGGTATTTTTTAATTATGCAAATAATTTAATAAAAAATTTCATTAATTTTTGCAAAATTTTATCAAATCGCAGTTATAGAGCTCTCAGAGAGGGGGTTGAGGTTATGATCGGTTGGCGTGTTTTGCGTGTTTTCGGGGGCTATTCTGGGGTGGTTTGCTTGGGTGGTAGCAGTGTGCTGACCCTCGTATTTCTGCCTGTTTGAGCCGATGATGCTCGAATTGGGGCTACAATAAGGGTGATTTACCACTGCAAAAAACCGCTAACAGATTTCCAATTCTTAATTATTTTTATTATCTTTGCCCCCTGTGCATATATATACTAAGGTATAAACAACTAAAAATATAAAAATCAAACAATTATGGGAAGAGCATTTGAGTATCGCAAAGCGAGAAAAATGAAGCGCTGGGGACACATGGCGCGTGTATTTACGAAGATTGGTAAGGAGATTGAGATGGCCGTGAAGGCTTCGGGTCCCGACCCATCATCTAACCTCCGCCTCCGCCTCCTAATGCAGAACGCAAAGGCTGAGAACATGCCCAAGGAGAACGTGGAGCGTGCAATCAAGCGTGCTACAGATAAGGATGCTGCAGACTACAAGGAGATGATCTACGAGGGTTATGGTCCTCACGGTATCGCTGTATTGGTTGAGACTGCTACCGACAACACCAACCGTACCGTAGCATCAGTGCGTATGTACTTCAACAAGTACGGTGGTACACTCGGCACATCGGGTTCTGTGGGCTTTATGTTCGAGCACAAGTGCGTATTTAAGTTCAAGCCTACCGAGGGCGTAGACCTCGAGGAGATGGAGCTCGAGATGATCGACTTCGGTGTGGATGAGTTCTACGCTGAGGAGGGTGAGGTAACAGTTTACGCTGCTTACGAGTCATTCGGTCAGATTCAGACATGGATCGAGGGTAAGGGCTACGAGCTCGTATCGGGTGAGGCAGTACGCATCCCTACCGACACCAAGGAGCTTACTCCCGAGGAGCGTGAGGCAGTAAACAAGCTCATCGAGCACCTCGAGGAGGATGACGACGTTACAAACGTCTACACTACAATGGCTGAGTCTGAGGAGGAGGACGAGGAGTAAACCATTAATCGTTAATTGATTATGAGTAAGTTTAACGAATATAAGGGTCTTGACTTGGCAGGTGTAGCTGACGAGATGTTGGCACGCTGGACCAAGGATGACACCTTCCACAAGAGTATCACAACGCGTGAGGGTCACCCCACGTTCGTATTCTATGAGGGTCCCCCCTCAGCAAATGGTATGCCCGGCATCCACCATGTGATGGCGCGTACCATCAAAGACGTATTCTGCCGTTATAAGACACAGCAGGGCTACCTCGTACACCGCAAGGCGGGTTGGGACACACATGGTCTCCCCGTAGAGCTCGGCGTAGAGAAGAAGCTCGGCATCACAAAGGAGGATATCGGCAAGAAGATTACCATCGAGGAGTATAACAAGCAGTGCCGTGAGGCCGTGATGGAGTTCACCGACGTATGGGAGGACCTCACACGCAAGATGGGCTACTGGGTGAACATGGACGATCCATATATCACCTACGACAACAAATTCATCGAGACATTGTGGTGGCTCTTGAAGCAGCTCTACGAGAAGAACCTTCTCTACAAGGGCTACACCATCCAGCCATATTCACCCGCAGCAGGTACAGGTCTTTCAACCCACGAGCTCAACCAGCCAGGCTGCTACCGCGACGTTAAGGACACGACATGCACCGCACAGTTCCGCATTCTTGAGCCTAAGGAAGGGATGGAAGGCTGGGGTACTCCCGTGTTCCTCGCATGGACAACAACACCCTGGACATTGCCCTCAAACACTGCGCTCTGCGTGGGTCCCAAGTACGACTACGTTGCAGTTCGCTCATATAACCCCTACACCGCAGAGAAGATTACAGCCGTAGTAGCTGAGCCTCTTTTGTACTCTATCTTCAACAAGAAGGGCGAAGAGTTGAAGCTTGAGGACTACAAGGCCGGTGATAAGATTGTCCCATTTGAGGTTGTAGGCAAGTGGAAGGGTAAGGAGCTCGAGGGCATGCGCTACGAGCAGCTTTTGCCATGGGTTAAGCCCGTTGAGGCAGACGAGAATGGCAACTGGACTGAGGCTTCGGCTAAGGCCTTCCGCGTAATCTTGGGTGACTACGTTACTGTTGAAGATGGTACAGGTATCGTACACATCGCGCCTACGTTTGGTGCTGATGATGCCTTCGTAGCACGCCAGGCAGGCATCCCCTCACTCTTCATGATTAACAAGCGCGGCGAGACACGCCCCATGGTTGACTTTACGGGTAAGTTCTTCCTCACCGAGGAGCTCGACGAGAAGTTCGTGGCGGAGTGTGTAAATGCCGACTACAAGGAGTATGAGGGTCGCTTCGTGAAGAACGCCTACGACCCACAGTATACAGTGGATGGTCGCTATGACGAGAAGGCTGCAGCAGCTGCCGAGAACCTCGACATCTACATCTCAATCAAGCTCAAGGAGTCGAACAAGGTCTTCAAAATCGAGAAGCACACCCACAACTATCCACACTGCTGGCGTACCGATAAGCCCGTGTTGTACTACCCATTGGACTCTTGGTTCATCCGCACCACAGCGCTTCGTGAGCGCATGATGGATTTGAACAAGACCATCTACTGGAAGCCCGAGAGCACAGGTACAGGTCGCTTCGGCAAGTGGCTCGAGAACATCAACGACTGGAACCTCTCGCGCTCACGCTTCTGGGGTACACCACTCCCCATCTGGGCTACCGAGGACCGCACAGAGCTCAAGTGCATCGGCTCTGTTGAGGAGCTTATCGCCGAGATCGAGAAGGCTGTAGCCGCTGGTGTGATGACCGAGAATCCATACAAAAACTTCAAGGTTGGCGATATGTCGAAGGAGAACTACTCGACTGAGAACATCGACCTCCACCGCCCATATGTGGATAACATCGTCTTGGTATCGTCTAAGGGCGAGCCTATGCGCCGTGAGCCCGACCTCATCGACGTATGGTTCGACTCAGGTGCTATGCCTTACGCACAGGTACACTACCCCTTCGAGAACAAGGAGGGCTTCGACCAGATATACCCCGCAGACTTCATCGCCGAGGGTGTTGACCAGACTCGTGGTTGGTTCTATACGCTCCATGCTATCGCAACCATGCTCTTCGACTCTGTAGCGTTCAAGAACATCATCTCTAACGGCTTGGTGCTCGACAAGAATGGTAACAAGATGTCTAAGCGCCTTGGTAACGCCGTAGACCCATTCGAGGTACTCAAAAAGTACGGTGCAGATGCTACACGCTGGTATATGATCTCTAACTCACAGCCTTGGGACAACCTCAAGTTCGACGTTGATGGCGTTGACGAGTGCCGCCGTAAGTTCTTCGGCACGCTCTACAACACCTACTCATTCTTCGCGCTATATGCCAACATCGATGGCTTCACAGGCGCAGAGGCTGAGGTACCCGTTGAGAAGCGTCCCGAGATCGACCGCTGGATATTGTCGGAGCTCAACTCACTCATCCGCGATGTCACCGCATCGCTCGAGGAGTACGACCCCACACCCGCAGCACGTCGCATCGACGCATTTGTTAACGAGAACCTCTCGAACTGGTACGTACGCTTGAACCGTAAGCGTTTCTGGGGTGGCTCGATGAATGAGGATAAGCTCGCAGCATACCAGACACTCTACACTTGCTTGGAGACTGTCGCAATGCTCGCTGCGCCTATCGCGCCATTCATCACCGACCGCATCTTCTCAGACCTCAACGCCGCAAGTGGCCGCCACACAGAGTCGTCAGTACACCTCGCAGAGTACCCCAAGTGCAACGAGGCGCTCATCAACCGTGAGCTCGAGGCACGTACAGCACTCTCACAGCAGGTATCTTCTATGGTACTCGCATTGCGCCGCAAGGTGAACATCAACGTGCGTAAGCCACTCTCGAAGATTATCATCCCCGTGTTGGATAAGGAGATGGCATCACGCATCGAGGCTGTTCGTGCGCTTATCATGAACGAGGTTAACATCAAGGATGTGGAGCTTATCACAGATACTACAGGTATCATCACCAAGCGTATCAAGCTCAACTTTAAGCACTTCTGCCAGCGCTATGCACCCCATGCTAAGGCTATGTCGGCACTCATCGCGCAGTTTACGCAGGAGCAGATTGCTGAGATTGAGGCTAACGAGGAGACTACACTCGACCTCAATGGCACACAGGTTGTGGTTACCGCTGCCGACTTCGAGATTACATCGGAGGATATGCCCGGCTGGTTGGTTGCGTCGGAGGGTAAGCTCACCGTGGCCCTCGACATCACCATCACCGAGGAGCTTAAGCGCGAGGGTGTTGCCCGCGAGCTCGTAAACCGCATCCAGAACATCCGTAAGGAGTCTGGCTTCGAGGTAACGGACAAGATTAGCGTGGAGATTGAGTCTAACGATCTCACCGCTCCCGCTGTCGAGAGCTTCGCGCAGTACATCGCACAGCAGACTCTCGCTGTGGATGTCAAGGCTATTGCAGCTCCCGCAGGTGCCTTCGTTGTTGATAGCGACATCGACGAGGTAGCCCTCAAGATTGCCGTGACAAAGGCATAGCATACCCTATATATAAATAAGTAAAGGTGTGGCCCCAATCCTGGAGCTGCACCTTTTTTATGCTTTTTTTGTAGGAATATTTGCAAGTGTCATAAATTTTGCTTAATTTCGCTTATTATAAGAATGATAACCGTACTAAAACGCTACGATTATGGCAGAGGAGAAGACACGTTACAACGACGCAGAACTTGAGGAGTTCCGTCTATTGATAGAGCAGAAATTGGCGTCAGCACGCGCCGACTACGATATGTTGCGTACAGCTACAAGCAACGAGAACGACACCGAGGACTCATCTCCCACCTTCAAGGTGATGGAGGAGGGCGCTACGACTCTCTCGCGCGAGGAGTATGGCTCACTCGCACAGCGCCAGGCAAAGTTCATCCGCAACCTCGAGATGGCTCTCGTGCGCATCAAGAACAAGACTTATGGCATCTGCAAGACCACAGGCAAGCTCATCCCACGTGAGCGTTTGCTCCGTGTGCCACATGCGACAGAATGTATCGAAGCTAAAACCGCCCGCAAGTAATTTCTTGTGATAGTGGCGCATCTGTGCCGCTTCAATCAAATCCACCAATGGGACGTACGTCAAGTACTACCCATCGGTGGATTTTTCATGTCAGCGACACATCTACACCACTCTGACAAGAAATTAAATTTCCTGTGATAAGCCGCAATCTGCGGCACCAAACTTAGAGCCCCGAATGGGAAATACGCTAAGTATGTCCCATCCGAGGCTCTTTCATTTGGCACCACATCTAACGACTTCTAACAAGAAATTAGGGTCTCGGTGCTAATCCGTGTTTGTGCGACCTATGACAAAAAAAAGAGGTTGTTGCCCTTAAGCAACAACCCCTTCATACTGCGAGTATTAGCCCTGTGGCTTACTCTGTTTTGATGTCCTTGTTTACATTCTTCGAGCCAATCAAAGCGTAGAAGAGCAAGTATGCAAGGCCCGCAACGATAACCCAGTAGCTGGTCAAGTAGTTGCCTGTCCAGTCCACGATGCCGTTCTGCAACAATGGCAAGATACCACCACCGCAAACCAACGCCATGAAGATGCCCGAAGCGCGCTCGGTATACTTACCCAAGCCCTCAACAGCGAGGTTGAAGATGCCGCCCCACATTACCGATGTGCACAAACCGCACAACACAAGAAGCGCAGCATTTACAGGTACCTCAGCCATGCCGAAGCCCTCAGTGCCCTTGAAGACGGGGAGGTTAACGGTGATTGCGGGGTCGAGGATCATAGCGCCACCAACCAATGCCAAGCCGAGGAGCGATACCGCTGTAAGCATGCTCTTAGCCGAGAAGATTGAGCCGAGGGCTGCGCCACCAAGACGACCGAAGAACATCAACAACCAGTATGTAGCAGCTACGGTAGCAGCGATGCTCTCAGCATTGCCCATTGCAGAGCCGCAGAGAGAGCAACTATCGAATACGAGGCCGCCATTCTGCAACCACTTCTGCAAGACATTGGGGATGCCTACCTCTACACCTACATAGATAAAGATGGCGATAGCGCCCAACACAAAGTGGCGGAATGACATAGGACCAATCTTCGACTCATCCTTGCTTGCGATTCTCTCAACGCGCTCGTTCTCAGGTACATTGGTAAAGATGATAACCACGAATGCGAGGGCGAAGATTGCCAATGCGATGAACATCAAGGGGAATACCTGCTTAATCTCGGCATCGGCGATGCTGGGTACGAAGACGCCTGTAAGGAAGATTACGGCAGTACCCATGAACGAGTTGAACGAGCCACCCACCTGCAAGAGCTGGTTACCACGGTTACCACCGCCCGCGAGCTTATTAAGCATAGGGTTAACGACGATGTTAAGCATACACATCGAGAAGCCCGCGATGAAGGCACCGAGCAAGTAAACACCGAATGCGAGGTTGCCATCCAAGAGTCCTGCGATGGTCTGCACGCCCACACCTGTGAAGCCTACAACAACGGCAGCCAAGGCGGTAAATTTGTAGCCACGCTTCTGGAGGAGGTTACCCGCGGGGATACCCATGCAGGCGTAAGCGATGAAGTTGGCAAATACGCCAAGCGTACCCATCCAGTTAGCCACGTCGAACTGGTTCTTAAGCACGTCACCCATAGGCGATGCGAGGTTGGTTACGAACGAGATCATTCCGAAAAGCAGAATCATCACGATGATAGCCAAGAAGTTACCTTTCTTTTGTGTACTCATAGTTTTATTTTATTAGATTGTTATTCAGGTATTTATGTGTTGTATGAGGCTTACTTGTCACGCTCGGCAACGAAGGTGCAGAGGTCTAACAATGCCTTGCGGTAGGGTGTATCCTCATACTTCGACACAAGGTGCATGGCACGCGAGAGGTATGCCTGCATGATCTGCTGTGCACGCTCTATGCCACCCTCGTTGAGCACCATGTTGTGGAGCGTGTCGAGGGCCTCGTTATCCTTGTCACAACGCTCTATGAGCGCGATTATTGCTTTGCGCTCCTCCTCCGATTTATGCTCCATAACCTCGATGAGGGGGAGTGTTATCTTATGCTCGCGGAGGTCGTTGTTCACGGGCTTGCCTGTGTTGTTTGCGCGGTTGTAGTCGAGGATGTCGTCCTGAATCTGGAAGGCTATGCCGAGTGCCTCGCCGAACTTGCGCATGCGGACTACATCTTCGCGCTGTGCACCGAGCGACATAGCACCCAATGCGCCACATACGCCAAGCAGACTTGCCGTCTTCTGGTAGATGATTGTGAAGTAGTCCTCGCGTGTGGTGTCGAGACTCTTAGCATGCTGGCTCTGAAGCACTTCGCCCTCGCAGAGTGCCGCCATTGCCGTGCCTACATACGACACGATGTCGTACTGTGCCGATGCCATGCCGATTGACATTGTGCGTGCGAGGATGTAGTCGCCGAGGATGATTGCGAGGTTACTCTGCCACTTGGCATTCACAGAGGGCTTGCCACGGCGCTCGTCTGCCGAGTCGAGTACATCGTCGTGGATGAGCGATGCTGTGTGTATCATCTCCATCATTAGTGCCGCGAGGTATGTACGCTTTGTGCAGTTGCGCTCCTCGGGGCGGTATGTTGCCGCTGTGCATGTCAGTGCCGAGAGCATGGTGAGTATGGGTCGTATGCCCTTGCCACGCGACGATAGTGCGTAGGTGAGCATCTCTTGTAGCATCTCGCCCTCGGCGTTGAAGTTGTCGGCCACGAACTTGTCGAATGCTTCGAGGTCGGCGCTGATAGGTCGGCGTATGTCGTCAATTGTAATCATACTTCTATATGGTCAAACTATTAGGCAAAGATAGTGATTTTTTAAGAGAAAGGGTTGAGAAACGCACTTTTTTTCGTAACTTTGGGCGATTTATTGTGTATATATGACCCATAGAGGTTTAGGACTATGAATTTTTTTGGTGATAATATAGAGCGTCATTCGCTCAAGTGGTGGCTGCACAAGGCATTGCCTTGGGTCGTGGGCATCGCTATATTCTGGGCTGTGAGTGCTACGCTCTTTGCTCCTCAGTTCGAGGGTAAGTCGCTGGGTCAGGGCGATATAGCGCAGTATTCGGGTATGTCGGCAGACATTCGCAACCACCGCGAGGCTACGGGCGAGGACCCACAGTGGACGGGAGGTATGTTCTCAGGTATGCCCGCCTACCTCATCGATGTGGAGTATCCCACGCAGAGTGTCAAGCAGGGGGCGAGTGGCGTAGCCAAACTCTTTGGCGACCCCATGAACATGGTCTTTTTCGCCATGGTATTCATGATGGTGGCGGTCGTTCTCATGGGCATGAACCCATGGATAGGCGTCATTGCGGGCTTGGCATACGGTCTCTCGACCTACTTCTTCCTCATCATCGACGCGGGACACATCACCAAGATGTGGGCACTGGTCTACGCGCCACCTTTGGTGGGTGCTGTGTGGTACGCCCTGCGCAAGGATATGTGGGTGGGCTCGGCGCTCGCTGCGTTGTTCGGCTCGCTGGAGCTCGGTGCAAACCATCCGCAGATTACCTACTACTTCCTATTTGCTTGCATCGCGTTGTGGATTAGTGAGTTGGTGTGCTCAATTCTCGCTAAGCGCATCAAAAAACACCTGCTCGCCACGGCTATGTTGGCCGTAGCGGCGCTATTGGCCGTAGGCTCAAACTTCGCACCCTTGTACTACACGCTCGAGCATAAGGATGCCACGTCGCGTGGTGGCTCGGAGGTTGTGGACAAGGAGGCTGCACGTCAGGCGAAGATTGAGTACAACACCATGTGGAGCTATGGCAAG
Organism: Alistipes sp.; assembly: GCA_045634725.1. Classification (GTDB taxonomy): domain Bacteria; phylum Bacteroidota; class Bacteroidia; order Bacteroidales; family Rikenellaceae; genus Alistipes. The sequence goes on from JAZRAT010000036.1 coordinate 12,542, forward strand.
GCCGAGAGCTTTAATATGCTCGTGCCTAACTACATGGGTTCAAGTTCGATGGATATTGACCCACGCGTCGAGGAGTACTTCGCAAGCGAGGCGGCGCAGGATGCACTCTTTAATTCGGCGATGGACGATGCGGTGGCTATGTATCAGGAGTACGACCCCAGCATCACCTACGACGACCTGATGTACTACCTCGAGCACGACGACCAGCTCTATGGCGACGTCATGTGGCTCTATCAGAATAAGGCGAACGAGGCCTTTGCCGCATCTACGAACTATTGGGGAGAGCAACCCTTCACCGCAGGCCCTACCTACCTCGGTGCTGTCGTTATCTTCCTCGCCATTGTAGGTGTGGTACTTGCTCCTAATGCCTACCGCTGGTGGCTCGTTGCCGTGAGCCTCTTTGCTGTGCTCTTGGCGTGGGGTAGCAACCTTATGGGCTTCTACGAGGCTATGTACGACATATTGCCAGCCTACGATAACTTCCGTACGGTATCCATGGCATTGGTTGTTGTGGAGTGGAGCGTGCCTGTGCTTGCTGCTCTTGCGCTATGGAGGTTGCTCAGCAACGAGGTGTCGGCGAAGATGAAGTATATCGCCCTCGGTGTTGCGGGTGGCGTTGTGGTGCTTATGGTTGTAGTTATGGCACTCGTTGCCGACTATGGCATGGCAAACTTTAGCGAGACCCTTGGTGGTGGCTATTGGGCTGAGCAGTTGCGACTTATTGTCGAGGATGTGCGCCGTGATGCCTTCGCGTCGGATGCCCTTCGCTCGCTCGCCTATGTAGTTGTCACTGCGGCAGTTGTCGTGGTGTACATCATGCTCGAGAAGCGCTTTAGTGCTAAGAAGTCTATTGTAGCATTCGCCATGTTGGGTGTTGTTGGTGCTATTGTCGTTGCCGACCTTGCGGGTGTCGATGGCCGTTATATCAACGACGAGAAGTGGAGCAATAGCGCACCTACGGAGGTTAGGGCCACAAAGGCTGATAACGATATTTTGCGAGATAAGGAGCTTGGCTTCCGCGTCTATGATGCCGATAGCCGAGGCAGTGCTCGTGCTGCGAACTTCCATCGCTCGGTAGATGGCTATCATGGTGCTAAGCTACAGCGCTATGACGACGTCCTCAACCGCTACATCTACGCCAACGACACAGAGATTCTGGCTATGCTCAACACCAAGTATATCATCTCGGGTGACACGGCGCACGAGACCTATACGTTTGGCCCCGCATGGTTTGTGAGCGTGGTCAAGAGTGTTAATACTCCCGCCGAGGAGCTCGATGCTATCGGTAATGTTGACCTCGCCTCTACGGCAGTTGTGAACGAGGGTATCGAGGGTTTGGAGACGTGGTATGATGCTACGGGTGACATCGAGTTGGTTGAGTATGCCCCCAACTATTTGAAGTATGAGTATGCCTCTCCCGCCGAGGCGTTGTGCGTCTTCTCCGAGATATACTATCCCAATGGCTGGAGAGCCTATGTCGATGGCAAGGAGGTAGACTACTTTGCGGTGGACTACATCTTGCGAGGCATGGTTCTTCCCGAGGGTGAGCACACTGTGGAGTGGCGCTTCAAGGCTCCGAATTGGGGTGTGGCAACCACCATCACAGGCATCGCTTCGTGGCTTATTATATTGTCGGTTGTGGCGGTTATATCGTTGATTATAATCAGGTTAATTAGAAATAAAGCATAAAGTAAAATCATATGTCAGAGGGAAGAGATAAGCGTTTGAGCCGCAAGGTGCGTCGCTCATACACCATATCAACCATCAGCATCGCCTTGGTATTGTTCATGCTTGGCGTAGTCAGCTATGTCACCTTTACTGCGCTATCTGCAGCACACGACTTGCAGAGGGGCGTGGTGGTGTCGGTAGAGGTTGCCGACGAGCTCTCGGAGGAGCAGAGCGTCGCTGTCGAGGAGGCCATCAAGGCTACGGCTATGTGTAGCGATGTGCGCTATATGTCTAAGGATGAGAAGTTTGAGGATGAGGCTTTCCGTGAGCAGTTCGAGGTAGACCTCGACCTGTTGCTTGGCGAGAACCCACTGCGCAATAGCTACGAGGTTACACTTGGCAAGGCGTACGCAGATAGGGCTTCGGTCGATAGTTTCATTGCTGCGGTTGAGGGCGTTGAGGGTGTGGAGTATATCGCTGTGCCACCCGTGGATGTGGTTGAGAATATGCACGACACGCTCTCGTATGTTACCATAGGCCTTTTGGTCTTCCTTGCCGTGTTGCTCGTTATCTCATTGTTGCTTTTGAACAACACCATCCGCCTTGCTATCTACTCGAAGCGCTACCTTATCAATACCATGAAGCTCGTGGGTGCTACGAAGTGGTATATCATGCGACCCTTGTTGATTAGCGCTCTGAAGCAGGGTATTATCGCGGGTATCGTTGCTGCGGTAATGGTTGTGGGCGTTGTCTATGGTGTCAACAGCTTCACCCCCGAGGGCTTAGCTATGCTCAACTACACCGAGGTGGGCATCATCGCGGGTGCTTTGTTGGTTGTGGGCATCGTCATCACCACGCTCTTTAGTGCCTTTGCGGTCAACAAGTTCGTGAACATGAAGTCGAATAAAATTTACTTATACTAATATGTTGGAGAATAAGCAGAACGACGATAAGAGACCTATGCCCTTTGGTGCTAAGAACTATGCACTTATGGGTGCAGGTTTGCTGGTTGTTGTCGTAGGATTTATACTTATGTCGGGTGGTGGCGACCACACAGTTACGGAGTTCGACGAGTCGATATACTCCGTGCGTCGCATCACCATCGCCCCCATCATGGTGCTCCTCGGTTTTGTGACCGTGGCTCTGGGTATTATGATACGCTTCAAGCGCAACAATAACGACGAGAAGTAGGGCATATGGAGGTTTTTGAGTCGATAATCTTGGGTGCTGTGCAGGGACTCACGGAGTTTCTGCCCGTGTCGAGTAGTGGCCACTTGCAGTTGGCTAAGGAGCTCCTCGGCGTTGAATTAGAGGAAAATCTCGCCTTCGATGTTGTGCTCCATGCCGCTACGGTGTTGAGCACTATCGTTGTGTTGTGGCGCGAGATTGCGGGTGTGGTTAAGGGTCTGTTCACCCGTGGCATGAACGAAGAGAAGGCCTATATTTTGAAGCTTATAATCTCGATGATACCCATCGGTATTGTGGGCTTTACGATTAAGGACCAGATAGATGCGGTGCTCGCCTCGAACTATATCATGGTCGTGGTGGGTGCTATGCTCCTTGTTACGGCTACGCTCTTGGCCTTTGCCTACTACGCTAAGCCCCGCCAGAAGGAGACAATCTCCTATCGCGATGCCCTTATCATCGGCATGGCACAGGCTGTGGCGGCTACACCAGGCCTCTCACGCTCGGGTAGCACCATTGCTACGGGCTTGTTGCTTGGCAATAGTAAGAGCGTCGTTGCTACCTTCTCGTTCCTTATGGTGCTGGCACCTATCATGGGCGAGACGCTGTTGCACATCGTCGACGACGGCTTCGCCATTGCGGGCATCTCTACCGTGTCTCTCGTTGCGGGCTTCATCACCGCCTTTGTCGTGGGCTGCCTCGCCTGTCGCTTTATGATAGACATCGTCAAGCGTGGCAAGCTCGTGTGGTTTGCACTCTACTGCGCCGTAGTGGGTGTTGTGGCTATTGGTTCGTATATATTCTAAATAATATAAGGAGAAGTAAATGGAGGAGTTTACATTACGCGGGGTTGAGTTCCCCGAGGGCTATGTCGCTGTTATCGACAAGCCCTACGAGTGGACAAGTGCCGATGTTGTGCGCAAGATAAAGTTTCAGTTGCGCAAGTGCGGTTACCCCAAGATTAAGATAGGCCATGCTGGCACGCTTGACCCCCTGGCTACGGGCATCCTGCTCGTATGTATCGGTCGCGCTACCAAGCAGGTCGAGGCGCTTCAGGCCGAGGAGAAGGAGTATGTTGCGGAGCTTATGCTCGGAGCAACTACGCCCAGTGGCGATATGGAGCATGAGGTAGACCAGACATACCCCACGGAGCATATCACGCGCGAGATGGTCGAGGAGGCGCTCAGGAGCCTTACGGGCGAGCGCGAGCAGTTGCCCCCGCTCTACTCGGCAAAGAAGGTGCAGGGTGTGCGTGCCTATGAGTTCGCACGCGCTGGCGAGGAGGTAGAGCTCAAGAAGGCGTTGATTAACATCTACGAGATGGAGTTGCTGGAGTGGGATATGCCCCGCATCAAGATTCGTGTTCGCTGTAGCAAGGGTACCTACATCCGCTCGTTGGCCTTCGAGATTGGCGAGGCAGTGCAGAGTGGTGCCTACCTAACCTCATTGCGTCGCACACGCAGTGGTGGCTACACCGTCGAAAAGTCGCACACGCTCGACGATTTTATGGAAAAGTTGCGCGAGTGTGAAACAAAATAGAAGTTTTTGCGTATATTACTTGATTGTTACACGCTTTTTTTGAAAGAGATATGAAGTTATCGCAGTATGGTTTCGACTTTT
>JAZRAT010000037.1:0-23686 GCA_045634725.1 Alistipes sp.
GTAAGCGCATCAACAAGCACGGTTTCCGTCAGAGAATGGCTACTGCCAATGGCCGTAAGGTATTGGCTGCACGTCGCGCAAAGGGTCGCAAGAAGTTGACTGTATCAGACGAGGCAACATTCAAGTACAACTAGTCGATAGCGTTCGACAGTTCGTTGTAAAAAAGTATAGAGCTATTCAACCGAATAGCTCTACTTTTTTTGTGTCTATGTCCTACTCTATCTTGCCACTCTTGAGTTGCTCGATAAGGGTGCTGCATCCATCCTCCAGGAGGTCGAGAACAAGTTCAAAGCCCTCGTGACCCTCGTAGTAGGGGTCGGGGATGTGTGACCACTCCTTGTGTTGGCGCAGAAACTCGCGAAAACGATAGATTTTGACGTGGTAGTCGCGGTTGGGGGCGAGGCGGAAGAGGTTTTCATAATTGCTGTCGTCCATGGCGATGAGCATGTCGAAGCGCTCGAAGTCCTCCTCGCGTACCTGGCGTGCACGATGTGTCATGGGTATTCCGCGCGCCTCGGCAGCACGGCGCATGCGTGGGTCGGAGCGCTCACCACTATGTCCGCCATATGTTCCTGCCGAGTCGAGAACGACGCTATCAGTGAGTCCATTACGCTCGATCAATACCTGCATCATAGCCTCTGCCGCTGGCGAGCGACAAATGTTTCCGAGGCAAACAAAAAGGATTCTTTGTTTCATCGTTAAGGAATATTTTCTGCAAATATAACATTTTTTGAGTAGTTGCGCGACACTTTTCATTTAGGAATTCTTCGGGTTGGTTGAATCATTCTCTAAAATGTTGGTATTTTGGACAATAAATGGTCAAATCGTTGCATTATGGGTGTAGCGAGATAACAATATTTTTCCTATCTTTGCCTTGCCTAACACTATAATGTTGCTAAAATTTAATCAAATCATACTATGAAAATTAAAGCATTGCTTCTTGTTTTTACAGCCGTTATGCTCTTTTCGGTAAGTGCTGAGGCTCAGTCATTGCCTCGTCGTGTGCGCAATGTTGAGGTGCAGGATCTCAACGCTCAGAAGGCGCGTTTGCCTTGGTGGGGTGAGAAGAACCTGATGATCTTCTACGTGGACCCCGACGTGCCCAAGCAGAACGATGAGTTTATCACACACATCGAGGAGACTAAGCGTCTCGCTGGCCCCAACATCGAGGGCTTCGGTATCATCAACCTCAAGGATTCGTGGTATCCTGTGCCCGATGCAGTAATCCGCCAGATTGCCGAGTCGCGTACGGCAAAGAATGGTGCTACCATCCTTTGTGACCCCGATCATTGGGTGTCAAGTGCATGGCGCTTGGGTGATTGTAACGACCAGTTTATTATCATGCTCGTAAATAAGGCGGGTGAGCTTGTCTACATCTCGAAGGGTGAGATGTCGGTGGAGGAGCAGCAGCGCTTTATCGAGGCAGCTGACAAGTTGCGATAGAGCGACGGTGTAGTTTGCACTAACCTCCCAACTAACTAAATCCTCTCATACTCAGTAGAGTATCGAGGGGATTTCTTTTTTGGGGTATGTTGCCTTGGTGAGTTGGTCTGCAGGTGGAATTGGCAAACGATTTTGAGGGGGTGGGTGACGTGATTTTGTGCGACTTAAGTTGTAGTTTCTGAGGTCGATTTTCGCGTTGCGCAATAAGATAATAAATTTTCGTGAAAACTGCAAGAAATCGATAAATTTTTACTACCTTTGCGCCCGAACTACTATACCTATGGTATAGGGATGATTTTTCGAGCGAAAAATATTAGACATCAAGATATGAAGATTGCATTAGCACAGCTCAACTTCACCGTTGGCGATATCAAGGCCAACACAACAAAAATTATCGCAGCCATCAACGAGGCTAAGCAGCAGGGTGCCGACCTCGCTGTGTTTGCCGAGTTCGCAGTGTCGGGTACTCCCGCCTATGGCTTGCTCACAAAGACAACATTCCTTACGCTCTGCGAGGAGGCTGTCGAGACTATCGCAAGCCACTGTAAGGGCATCGCAGCGATTGTAGGTACTCCCTACCTCACTGCCGAGGGTCCCATCAGTGCTGCGGCATACATCGATGCGCATGGTAACATCGAGTATATCGGCAAGCGCTATGTTACCGCACGCCGCGAGATGGGTTACATCGTGGGCTCATCTATCGGCAGCCAGACCATCCGCATCAAGGATAGCAACCTTCGTGTAGTTGTGGGTGACGACCTCAGTCGCATGCACGAGATTGACGAGGACATCGACGCTATCATCTCAATCAACGCACGTCGCTATGGCAAGGGAATCATGACTCGCCGCTTCGAGAAGATGAGCCGTTTGGCATTCTCGGAGGGTACAAACCTCGTTCTTATGAACCAGGTGGGTGGCTCGGGCGACATCGTTTACGATGGTACTTCGGGCATCCTTAATCGTGAGGGTCGCTTGGTTATGTTGCTCGATAGCTTCAAGGAGGATATGCGCATCTTCGATACCGAGGCTGAGAACAAGCCCTTCGACGTACCCATGACAACATACAACGACCGCACTCGCATGGTATACGAGGCGGCATGTCTCGGTACACGCGACTACTTCCACAAGAATGGCTACACCAAGGCCTGCGTAGGTCTCTCGGGTGGTATCGACTCGGCAGTAGTGGCTTGCATCGCAGTAGGTGCATTCGGCAAGGAGAATGTTCGCGTGTTGCTCATGCCCTCGCCCTTTACACCTAACGACAGCGTGGAGGATGCAAAGCGCTTGGCAGAGAACCTCGGCGTAGAGTATAGCGTGTTGCCCATCATCGAGGCATACAACGCTATGGTAGGCACGCTCCAGCCCGTTATCGGTGGCACGGAGTTCGATGCTACAGAGGAGAATATCCAGACTCGTATCCGCACAACAATGCTTATGGCCCTTCAGAATAAGACGGGTTATATGCTTCTCAATTCGTCAAACAAGAGCGAGAACGCCCTCGGCTGGTGTACGCTCTATGGCGATACTTCGGGCACGTTCAGCCCCACCGGCGACTTGTACAAGGGTGAGATCTACGACTTGGCGCGCTACATCAACGCTACATTTGGCGATGTTATTCCCGATGCTATCATCGACAAGGAGCCATCGTCGGAGTTGCGCCCCAACCAGAAGGATAGCGACCACTTGCCCCATTACGAGGTTATCGACGCTATCTTGTTCCGTATGATTGAGAAGAAACAGCACCGCGAGGAGATCATCAACGCAGGCTTCGACTCGGCAGTTGTGGAGAAGATCCACAAGATGGTCATGGAGAACGAGAAGAAGCGCTATCAGTTCCCACCAGTGTTGCGTCTCTCGCCCTGTGCCTTCGGCCACGAGTGGTTGATGCCTTTGGTAAACCACTACTGTGACTAAACGATTTGGCAGGTTAGGTAGGTTATGAGTTCTTCGTTGCAACATAGAGGCGTTGTGGAGAGTGTCGCTGGCGATATGGTTATCGTTAGTGTCATGCCCGAGAGCGCTTGTGCTGGTTGCCATGCCAAGAGCGTATGTGGCGAGCGTGGCGAGAAGCGCGAGATTGTGGTAAAGACTCCCTACGCTGCGGAGTATACGCCAGGTGAGAGGGTTGTCGTTGCGCTTGAGCATAAGCGCATGGGCCTTATCTCGGTTGTGTGGAGCTATGTGTTGCCTCTTATAGTCCTGGTCGGTGTGCTCTTTGGAGTGAAGGCCTTTGGCGTGGAGGATGGCATAGCGGCACTAAGCTCTATGGCGGCGATGTCGCTCTACTATGTGGTGTTGTACCTCATGCGCAAGATGTTTGATAAAAAGATAAAATTTACAATTATAAAAGAGTTATGAACCCTTTAATTTTAACAGTTTTGACACTCAGCTTGTTGGGTGTGGTATTGGCTGTTATTCTCTATTTCGTAGCCCAGAAGTTCAAGGTCGAAGAGGATCCTCGCATCGATGAGGTTGAGAAGATGCTCCCTGGTGCTAATTGTGGCGGTTGCGGCTTTGCTGGCTGCCGTGCCATGTCTGAGGCTTTGGTTACACGCGATAACATAGGCTCGTTGTACTGCCCTGTAGCAGGTGGCGATGTAATGAAGTCTATTGCCGACTATCTCGGTAAGGCTGCCGCAGAGAAGGCTCCTATGGTGGCTACGATGCGTTGTGGCGGTACTTGCCAGAAGCGTCCCAAGGTTAACCACTACGATGGTGCTTTGAGCTGTGCCGTGGTAAACACCTTCTACATCGGTGAGTCGGGCTGCGCCTTCGGTTGTATCGGCTATGGCGACTGTGTTCAGGCGTGTAAGTTTGGCGCTATGAGCATCAACCCCGAGACTGGCCTTGTGGAGATAGACCCCGATAAGTGTACCGCTTGTGGCGCGTGTGTCAAGACCTGTCCCAAGGCTCTTATCGAGTTGCGCAAGAAGTGGCCCAAGAACCGTGCAGTATATGTTGCATGCCGCTCGAAGAATCGTGGCTCGGTGGTCATGAAGGTCTGCAAGGCGGGATGTATTGGTTGTGGCAAGTGTGCCAAGGCGTGTCCCTTTGGTGCTATCACCATCGACAGCTACCTCGCATATATCGACCCCGAGAAGTGCAAGTTGTGTCGCAAGTGTGTTAACGAGTGCCCAACGGGTGCTATCACGCTCAAGAACATGGAGCCACTACCCAAGGAGACCGCACCCAAGGCTGAGGCACCCGCAGCAGTTAAGAGTGAAACCGCTAAATAGTAAAGTTTACGATGAGAACATTCCCAATTGGCGGTATTCATCCGCACGACAATAAAGAGTGGAGCAAGGATAAGGCTATCGAAGTGTTGGAGCTTCCCGATGAGGTGAAGTTGCCCATGGTGCAGCATATCGGTGCTCCCGCAACACCCGTAGTACAGAAGGGCGATAAGGTGCTCACAGGTCAGATTGTGGGTCAGTCTGCAGGCTTCGTATCGGCAAATATCCACTCTCCAATCTCGGGTACGGTGGTAAATGTCGATATGTTCCCCAATGGCCAGGGTCAGCGCCGCATGATGGTCGTCATCAAGCGCGAGGGCGACGAGTGGCTCGAGACTATCGACCGCACACCCGATCACAAGCGCGAGTGTACGCTTGAACCTAAGGAGATCGTCGCAAAGATTAAGGATGCGGGTATCGTAGGTCTTGGCGGTGCGCAGTTCCCCACACACGTTAAGCTCACCATCCCCGATGGTCAGAAGGCCGAGGTGTTGATTATCAACGGCGTGGAGTGCGAGCCATACCTTACGTCGGACTACCGCACAATGCTCGAGCGCGCAGAGATGGTACTCACAGGTACTGAGATTGTTATGCGTGCCATCGGCGTTGAGCGTGCCGTTATCGGCGTTGAGAATAATAAGCCCGATGCTATCAAGCACTTGCGCGAGGTTATCGCACGCGACGGATACAATGGCATTGAGGTTATGCCTCTTAAGATGCGCTACCCCCAGGGTGGTGAGAAACAGCTTATCGCAGCCGTAACGGGCCGTCAGGTGCCACCCCCACCAGCATTGCCCATCTCTGTGGGCGCTGTGGTGTGCAACGTCTCGACATGTGTTGCTATCTACGAGGCTGTTCAGAAGAATAAGCCCCTTATCGAGCGCGTTGTAACGGTTACGGGTAAGCACCTTAACTCTACACACAACTACCTCGCTCGCTTCGGTACTCCTGCAAGTCGCTTCTTCGAGTTGGCAGGCATCCCCGAGGGCGATGTGAAGCTCTTGAATGGTGGTCCTATGATGGGTCGCTCGGTGGTGGACATCACTGCGCCATTGATTAAGGGTTGCTCGGGTCTTACGGTCATCACTGGTGCTGAGGCAGCACGCGGTAAGGAGATGTCGTGCATCAAGTGTGGTAAGTGTGTAAATGTCTGCCCTATGGGTCTTGAGCCCTACCTCTTGTCGAAGTTGGCAAAGATGCAGAAGTGGGATATGGCCGAGGAGCATAACACCGTAGATTGCATCGAGTGTGGCTGTTGCTCTTACACCTGCCCCTCATACTTGCCCCTTTTGGACTACATCCGCATCGGTAAGCAGACAGTATCGACTATCGTGCGTGCACGCGCGGCAGCGAATAATAAGAAGTAATAAAAATAGAATAGATATATATGGCAACCAGACTTTTTGCTGCGCCCTCGCCCCATATCCACGGCGGTGAGAAGACACGCCGAATAATGCTCGACGTGATCTTGGCGCTCGTGCCCGCCCTCGCCGTATCGACATACGTTATGGGCTGGAGGGTATTGCTCATTACTGGCGTGGCTGTTGCAGGCTGCGTGGTTTTCGAGTACCTCATTAGCCGCTTTTTGCTTAAGCGAGGCTCTACCATTGGTGATTTGTCGGCTATCGTTACCGGCGTGTTGTTGGCTTTCAACCTCCCCGTGGGTATTCCATGGTGGATTGTGCTTATTGGCGCAGTTGTGGCTATCGGCATCGGTAAGATGACCTTCGGTGGCTTGGGCTGCAACCCCTTTAACCCCGCACTTACAGGCCGTATCTTCTTGCTTATCGCCTACCCCGTGCAGATGACCGACTGGACAACGAATGTCCCCGATGCTGTATCTGGCTCTACATTGCTTGCCGATGTCAAGGGCTCGACATACGACGCTGCGGGTAACATCGTGCTCGGCAACATCAACCTCGAGGGTATCGACTTTATGGGTATGTTCGGCGGTCACATGAATGGCTCTATGGGTGAGATTGCCTCGTTGGCTCTTATCCTTGGTGGCTTGTACCTCTTGTGGCGTAGAGTTATCTCTTGGCATATTCCCGTTGCTGTACTCGGCACTATGGCCCTATTCGCCCTCTGCGTAGCTTTGGGTATCGGTGGTGGCGCGTTGTGCTACGAGCTCCCCTTGTTCCATATCTTGGCGGGTGGCGCATTGCTCGGTGCTATCTTCATGGCTACCGACTACTCTACATCGCCCATGACACATAAGGGTATGCTGATCTATGGCGTAGGCATCGGCCTTTTGACCATGATTATCCGTTTGTGGGGTGCATATCCCGAGGGTATGTCGTTTGCGATATTCATCATGAATGCCGCTACGCCCCTTATCAATAAGTATTTCCGTCCGAAGCGTTTCGGCGTTAAAAAGTAAGTAATGGCTATGAAGAGTTCATTGAAAAATATGGTATTGGTGCTCTTCACCATTACCGCAGTTTCGGCACTTTTGGTAGGCTTGGTAGATAGCATCACCAAGGATACCATCGCGCAGACCGAGCTTAATGCAAAGAACGTCGCAAAGTTCGAGGTGCTCAATGCCAGCGAGAGCGAGGCTGTAGTGGGCGAGGAGCAGGTCTTCCCCATCGGCGACTTCGAGGTTGTTGTAAGCACCATCGTATCGAAGGGCGATAGCAACACTGTTAAGGGCTATGCTGTTGAGGCTACAAGCATCACAAAGTCGGGCTATGGCGGTCGCATCAAGCTTATGGTAGGCTTCGTTGAGGATGGCGAGAATGTAGCAATCTCGGGTGTTAAGGTGTTGTCTCAGAGCGAGACCCCAGGCCTTGGTGCAAACATGACACAGCCAGGTAACGTTCTCGAGAAGTCTATCCTTGAGAAGAACCCCGCGGAGCTCAGCTTCAAGGTTAAAAAGGATGATGCCAATGGCTCGTTCGACTCACTCACAGGCTCTACAATCTCATCGCGCGCATATGTAAATGCCGTTGAGACTGCCTATGCAGGCTATCTTCAGGCTAAGGGCGAGCTCGATGAGACAAAGGTCGTAGGCGCTGACTCGGCTTCGGGTGCTACAAATGCAAAGCGCGCAGCGGAGACAGAGGTAGTTGAGGAGGTTGCAGAAGATGTTGATACAGCCTCGGGTGCAACGGCTACCGAGGAGTGTATGATGGAGAATAACGTAACAGAGGAGGAGAAATAATGGGTAAGCTTCAACTTATAACAAGGGGTATTCTCAAGGAGAATCCCACCTTTGCACTCATCTTGGGTATGTGTCCCACGCTTGGTGTCACCTCTACAGCCATCAACGGCATGGGTATGGGTGTGGCAACAATGGCGGTGCTCATCCTCTCGAATATGGCTATCTCGCTCATCAAGAACCTTATTCCAAGCAAGGTGCGCATCCCCGCATTTATCGTGGTCATCGCATCGTTCGTAACCATCATCGGCATGTTGATTAAGGCCTACCTCCCCGCGCTCGACGCGTCGCTTGGTGTCTTCATCCCACTTATCGTGGTTAACTGTATCATCCTTGGTCGTGCTGAGGCCTTCGCTTCGAAGAATGGCGTTTTTGACTCAGCGTTGGATGGTGTGGGCATCGGCCTTGGCTTTACGCTCTCGCTTACCGTTATCGGTGCTGTGCGCGAGGTGCTCGGCTCGGGTGCTATCTTTGGCTATACCTTTGCCGCAGATGTCATGCCCTTGCTCTTCATCCTTGCCCCTGGTGGCTTCCTCGTCTTGGGCTACCTCATGGTCGTGTTTAACAAAATTGCAAAACGATAATAGCTATGAATATGTTGACTATTCTAACCACTGGAAATATCTCGCAGGAGGTATATAATGGCTTCGTTACAGGCGCTGTTAGCGTTCAGGAGATTAGCCTCATCGCTATTGTCATCGGCGCAATCTTCGTTAACAACGTGGTGCTCTCGCAGTTCCTCGGCATCTGCCCCTTCCTCGGTGTATCATCAAAGGTGAACACCTCACTCGGTATGGGCATGGCCGTAACCTTCGTTATGGCACTCGCATCCATCGTTACTTGGTGCTTGCAGACCTATATCCTCGTGCCTTTCGGTATCGAGTTTATGCAGACTATCGTCTTCATCCTCGTCATCGCTGCCCTTGTGCAGATGGTTGAGATTGTGCTTAAGAAGGTCTCTCCCACACTCTATCAGGCACTTGGTATCTTCCTCCCGCTTATCACCACCAACTGTGCTGTGCTCGGTGTGGCAATCCTTATGGTGCAGAAGGATATGGACCTCCTCACAGGTGTTATCTACTCTGTGGCTACAGCCCTCGGCTTCGCCCTCGCCCTTGTGCTCTTTGCTGGTATCCGCGAGCGCCTCGAGGTTGAGGATGTCCCCTCTGCTTTCCGTGGTGTGCCCATCGCGCTTATCACTGCGGGACTTTTGGCAATGGCGTTTATGGGATTTGCTAATGTAGTTCCCCTCCCATAATTTTCGTGATAGCGGCACATCTGTGTCACATCCCAAAAAGTAAATCACCCAAGGCTGTACTAATTGTACTATCCTTGGGTGATTTCTTTTGTGATGCACCACATCTGCACCGCTCTGACGAAAATTAATTTCTTGTGATAAGGCGTGCTTCTGACAAGAAATTGGGTTGTGCTTAGGGATATTAGTGAATTTAGGGAGATTAAGGAGATTAGAGAGAAGAGTGATGTTACATACTCCCTACACTAAATTCCTTAACTTCTCTAAGTTCCTTAAACTCCCCTCTCGCTCTAAATATCCATTGAGCCGAATATGACGGGCAGACTCAATCGACACGATACCGCCTTGCCATTCTTCACACCTGGAGTCCAGCGGGGTGAGCTCAACATAACGCGCGTAATCTCCTCCTCGAACTGCTTGTGAGCTGTGCCCTTGATGCACTCTATCTCCATAACTGCTACATAGCCAGCGCTATCAACCTTAAACTTTACGACATAGTGTGCTGCGATGTTTTTGTTGCGGAGCTGCTCGGGGTAGCGGAGGTTCTCATACAACCAACTATTGAAGGCCTCGGTGCTTGTATTCATAAATATGGGCAGCGTGTCTGGAGCATTCTCGATGTTCTTGTCGAGCGAGTTTGTGCGGATAATAACCACGCCATCCTCCACATTGCCGTAATCCTTATAGTAGGAGAACATCTCGGGGTCCTTAAAAACTGTCACATCCTTAATCTCCTCGGGTTTCAGGGCGTTAACCTGTTCCACGGTAGAGGGCACGCCATCAATAATATAGACGGGGTTCTTGTCCGATACACTCTCCTTGCCGGCGTCAAGTGCCATAATAACAATCTGGTTCTCCATCTCGCCCTTTGTTGCGGGCATCTTGCCCTGCTTCGACTCCAACTTGAAGACGATAGGTAGCATAAACGACACTGATACAGCGTGGCCATTGTTAAAACCTGGTGTCCAGCGGGGTGAGGTGCTAATTACGCGCTTCACCTCCTCGCCAAAGATGTCGGGGTACTCCGACTGGATAATCTTGATGCGGTCGTACTCGATATATCCGTGGCGGTTAACGATGAAGTTCACTACGACCATATCCTCTTTCCCCTCCTTCATTGCCGCCTCGGGATAGCGCACATTCTGCATCACCCACTCGCGGAACGCAAGGAGGTCGCCACCCATAAACTGAGGCATAACATCGGCAGAGATGAAGGGCATATCCTCCTCTTCGGCATCCTTGAGTGTGATGACGATAACGCCATTCGAGGTGTCGCCGAGGTGGTCGAACTCCTTTATTTCCTTTTTGTTTTTGAGTACCGTCATCGACTCCAATCTGTCGCCCAAGTCCTTAACCTCCTCGATAGTGGCCACCTTACCATTTATAATATATAGTGGCTTTTGTGGCTCGCCATTGGCGTATGTCGCAAAGGTAGCGAGGAGCGCTGCCATGGTTATAAAAAAGCGTTTCATAATCTCTTTGAGTTTTAGTAAATAATAGGTTTACGACGAAGAGCTCTTGTTTTCTATTGCAAAGATAACGGCATATTTCACGATTGCCTAATTTCTAAGGTTAAAGAGTGTTAAGGGAAATGTTAAATAGTGTTAAGAGGGGGCGCGGGTGCGATATTTTTACTACCTTTGTGTTAACTGAAACAAAGTTATGAGAGAGCAGAACTTCAAAATAGTATCCGTTGTTGTGGTGCTTGCCTTGGCACTCCTTGTTGCCGTCGAGGCTATGTGGAGCGTGCGCACCTATCGCGACATGCGCAGGAGCTACGAGCAGCAGATATGTAGCGTCTTGGAGGAGGCGGCATGGAAGTATGCCACGAACTCCATGAATGGCGATGCTGCAATCAACATAGGCAACATCTCGCGCTTCCACGCCTTTGTGGGTGAGGGTCTTCGCACCGCGGGCTTAGCTACGGAGTTTCGTGTAGAGGTGCTCTCAACGACCGATGCCGAGCCTATTGTGATTATGGCTATGGGCGAACTGACTAAGGATGAGAATGTTATCGCGGTGGATAAGAGACTAACGCCGCTTATACTACGCCTAACGGTTGCTGACCCACACTCCTTAATTCTTGGCGACATGAAGCGCATGCTCGTGATGCAGGGTCTCTCGGTTTTGCTACTCATCGCCGCCTTTTTGTATATGCTACGCACGCTCTTTCGTGCCAAGGAGGTCGAGAAGATACGCCGCGACCTCACGCATAACATCACGCACGAACTAAAGACTCCCATAGCTGCGGCATACGCCTCGGTGGATGCGCTACGCACTATGCCCGAGATTGTGGACGAGAGGCGCGACGACTATCTCGATATGGCGCACGGCGAGTTGCAGCGCCTTGGCGCTATGGTCGATGAGATACTGCGCAGCTCGACAGAGAAGTTCGCAACGGCGGAGCTACGCTTAGAGGAGTGCAGCGTGGCAGACATGGTGGGGCGCGTGGTGAAGTCGCTCGATATGCGCTATGCCTCGCGCAATGTTGAGTGGAGTATAGAGGTGGATGAGGGGTGCGCCGTGGTTGCCGACAAGTTCTACCTCGAGGGGGCGCTCTCGGCGGTGGTGGATAACGCCATAAAGTATTCGAGCGAGCAGCCAAAGGTTAAGATATACGGTAGGGTGCATAGCGGATACACATATATAAGCGTCGAAGATTGTGGCATCGGCATACCGCGCAAGGAGCAGAGGCGCATATTCGATAAGTTCTACCGCATAACCTCGGGTGACAGATACTCCACCTCGGGCTACGGCATAGGCCTATACTTCGTTCGTAGCGTCGTAGAGCGCCACGGCGGCAGTGTCACGCTAAGCTCGAAGCTCGGTGAGGGCTCATGTTTCACTCTAAAACTTTTGCGCTATGGCAAATAGGCGTATTCTTGTTGTTGAGGATGAGGCGGTGCTCATCCGTATTCTTGGCGATGCGCTGCGTGGCGCGGGCTACGAGGTATATACCGCAGTGAATGGAGTGGAGGGCCTCGCGGAGTTCCAGCGCGTGCACCCCGACCTTGTTGTGGCGGATATTATGATGCCCGATATGGATGGCATGACTATGGTGCGCGAGATTCGCAAGACAAACAGGGCATGCGAAGTGTTGTTCCTCTCGGCACGTAGTAGTGTGGAGGATGTGTGCGAGGGTTTTAAGAGTGGTGGTAACGACTATCTGCGCAAGCCCTTTGCAATTAGTGAGTTACTCGCGCGTGTTGCTGCGCTTTTGGCGCGACACCCAGACGAGGTGGAGGCTTCGGGCATCGTAACCATAGGCGAGTATCGCCTTGATAGCAGCCTCTGGACACTCACACACAATGGTACTACTCACCGCCTTACGGCACGCGAGTCGGCGGTGCTTGCTATGCTTGCATCAAATGTCGGCGAGGTTGTAGCCTCGGAGGGACTCCTTAAGGAGATATGGGGCGACGATAGCTACTATAATCTTCGCTCGTTGAATGTCTTCATCTCGCGCCTGCGTGGCTACCTCAAGGATGATTCCCGCGTGGAGATACAGTCGCTGCGAGGCGTGGGCTATCGCCTGATATTAAAATAGAAAGAGGGGATGACTAAGTAATTTAGCCATCCCCTTTTTCTTTATTCAGCCTCCTTTATTTGTTAATTCTGCTCAACAATAGTGCCCTCCCACTCGATAGATACGCTCTCCTCGCTCTCCATAACGAAGTAACCGCGAATCTTGTGATAGGGGTAGCCTGATGAGTGCTCACCATCGGCAATTACCTCAAGCCAACCCTCAGTAAAGCGGTAGAGGTCGCTATTGGTGTAGGGCGTGAAGTAACTCCACTCGTAATATACGGTGTTCACCATGTCGTTAGACAAGAGGTATCGGCCCGTAGGAAGCATAGTGTTGCTGTCGGCAGTGTAGATGTCGGTATATACAGCATAGCCCGTAGCCTCATCGTAGAAGGTGATGTAGTCGTTGCGCAAGCCGTTAGCATAGGTTACAAGGCTTATTACCGAGATGTGGTCACTAAGCGCGTATGTCGCCTCGGGCATGGGCGTAGGATTCTCAATCCATGAGTTATCCTCCTCGTTCTTATTCTCATCATCCTCCTTGCCGCCATCATCACCCTTGTTTGGGTCATCGTTGTTTGGGCTGTCGGGCTCCTCGGTGTTGTCGGGAGTCTGTGGGGTCTTGGTCTCCTCACACGCCGTAGCAACAAGCGTAAAGGCGAGGAGTAGCATGAGTAAGTTCTTGATTTTCATAATGTCTCAATTAATTAAAAAAGACTACCACCCCGAGAGGCAATAGTCTTTTCGTGTTTGAAATTATGCTTCGGTGTTCGCATTGGTCTCCTTGAGAGCCTCGCGCAACTTCGCGGGAAAGTTACTCTTGATATCGCGCTCCATAGAGAGAATCATGCTACAGATGGCACGCGCTGAAGAGCTACCGTGGCCAATCATGACGGGGGCGTTGATACCCATAACCTGAAGACCACCTACGCTCTCGGCATTCATGTTATCCCAGAAGTCATACTGCCAGTAGAGCTTGGGGATGATGCGACCGAGGATAGAACGAAGTATTAGTTTGAAGCGTGGCTTGCCACCACCGAGGCGGAAGTTGATGCGGTAGAGAGCCTCTGCCATCTTAAGAAGGCTATTGCCCACGAAGGCATCTGCAACCACTACATCGCCAATCTTGCCGGTGAAGATGTACGATGCCTCGACATTACCCACGAAGTTGTAGCGCTTGTCCTCCTTCATAAGGTCGTATGTAGCCTTGGCCTGGGCATTACCCTTGCCCTCCTCCTCGCCGATGTTGAGCAACGCAACACGGGGATTCTCCATGTTGAGTGCCGACTTGGCGTAGATAGAGCCGAGCAAACCATACTGTGCCAATACCTCGGGCTTAGCGTCTACGTTGAGACCTACATCCATAAGTACGGCGCGCTGGATGCCCTTCTCTGTTGATACTGTGGGGATGAGGGTTGCGAGAACGGGGCGGATGACACCTTCGATGGGCTTGATGACCTGCATTGAACCCACCATCATTGCGCCTGTTGAGCCAGCACTTGCGAAGCCGTCAATCTTACCCTCTGCGAGGTCGTTGAAACCGCGTGTCATGCTCGAGTCGCGCTTTGCGATGAAGGCCTTTGCGGGGTGGTCACCCATCTCGATGACCTGTGTTGTAGCAACGATGTCGAAGTCGCTCTCGTTTGCGCCATGCTTCTTGATAAGCTCGCGGATGCGCTTCTCGTCACCATAGAGTACGATACGGCTCTCCTTGTTGAGCAACTTAAGAGACATTACAGCGCCCTCGATGGCAACCTCAGGTGCGAAGTCGCCGCCCATGGCGTCGATACCGATTCTAATCATAGTAGTTTGGTGTTGTGGAACTAACGTTAAGTTCCAGTTTGAACAGAGCCTGTGTGGTGTTACTCAGGCTTGTATAAAAAAAGAGCACTACCACTTTCGCGGTGTGCTCTTTGTGAACTTTGAAGACTACTCAGCAACCTTCTTCTCGATAGCGAGCTTACCGCGGTAGAAGCCGCACTCGGGGCATACGCGGTGGTAGAGTACTGCTGAACCGCAGTTTGAGCAGTTTACTACAGTAGGAACAACAGCCTTGTAGTGAGTTCTTCTCTTGTCTCGACGTGTAGAAGAGACTTTGTGTTTAGGATGTGCCATTTTACAATATAATTTTTAAGTATTTATGTTTCTTTTGTTCTTGCGGTAACCCGACGGATAAGTCACCACTCGAACCCATTTCTTACTATTTCTCCTGCATCTGGCTCTTGAGTGCCTCGAGTACAGACTTGTTGTAGTCGTCAAGACCCACAACATCGCTCTCCTCGGCCTGAGCCTCGAGTGCCTCGAGCTCCTCCTCCGAAATCTCGGTGAACGAAGCAAGCATCTCGGGGTTACACTCGCCCTCCTCATGCACACGGCTGTAGGGAAGCGAGAGTACGATGCTCTCGTAGATGTACTGTGTGAGGTCGACAACATCGTCGGCGGGTGATATCCACATCACGTCGCCATCGTAGTAGTCGGTCTCATCCGAGAACTTAACAACGAGGTCTCCCTCATAGTCAATAGCAATTGGGCAATCCTCAAGACAGCGGTCGCACTCGCAAATTACCTCACCCTCGATGGTGATGTTTAGCTCCAACATCGACTCGCTGCGTACGAGGTTAGCACGCACATTGCAGTCACCGCCCTTGATCTCCTCGGTCTCAAAAGCCTCGAAAAGCTTGTTATCTACCTGAAAATCAAAGGTGTGCTCACCATTCTTAAGCCCCTTAAAGGCTATTGTATACAATCCAATTTGCTCCATTTCAGCACAAATAGTCTGCAAATTTACTACAAAAAACTAAAATCTGCAAATTATTACTATTTTTGTAGCAGAAAAACGTGTAATTTTTTTTGTGATGCAACCTTATACCATAATTTTAGACAGCGACTTTTCGGAGCTTTGGCGCTATAATATCGTCGTTATGTGCAGTGTTTTGCGCGATGGCCAGGAGGTGGAATTCCTGAAGCACTCCTCGGAGATAGCCCCCGTCGGTGCCGAGTTGCGCGAGATACCTCGAGGCTATAATACCAATCGCAGGGTGGAGTTTCGCACCAAGGAGGCTACGGCGCTTACCTTATATATATATGTAATGCCCCACACGCTACCCATGACTACCGATGTTGCGGAGGCCAAGCCCTTTGAGATGGTCGTCGAGGTGCTACATGGCGCAGAGCAGACCTATCGCAAGAGGGTGGAGGTAAATCAGTGGTCTGGCGAGAACATTGAGCTATCCATGTAGAGTATAAAACGAGAGGGTGTCCATGTGGGCACCCTTTCGTTGTTTATATAGGAGTTTATATCTCGGCAATCACATAGTTGCTACCGCCGATGAAGATGGCGTCGTTGGGCTGTGCCAGGCTGCGCGCACGCTCCACGGCCTCCTTAACCGAGGGTGCTGTCTCGAAGTCGAGGCCCAATTTTGTAGCCTCGGCTGCTATATCCTCGATGGCGCGGGCACGCTCGATGTTTGCGCGAGTAAAGATATAATGAGCCTTTGCGGGCAGCAAAGCCAGGATTTTAGATAACTCCTTCTCGCGGGCGAAGCCCATCACGGCAAAGAGACGGTCGCACTCGAGGTTTGCGAGCTGCTCCGCTACGAAGCGTATGCCATCCTCGTTGTGGCCCGTGTCGCAAACGGTATATGGCTCGCGTGCGAGTACCTGCCAACGGCCAGCAAGACCTGTTGAGGCTGCGGCAACCTGAAGACCCTCGCGGAATGCACGGCGCGAGATTGTGAGGGGTGTATGCTCGGCGAGGTAGTCGGCAGCGGCACATGCGGTAACGATGTTGTGACGCTGGTAGTCGCCAAGTAGGTCTATGTCAAGCTCATAGTCTCTATCGTCGCGCATGCGTGTGAGGCTAAAGTGCTGGTTGTCATCGTCGAAGTGCTCAACGCCATTAAGTCGCCACTCATCCTCGGCAAAGATGATGCGCGAGTTGAGCTCCGCAGCGCGCTCGGCGAATACCTTGTCGTAAGCCTCGTTGTGCTGACCCACGATGATGGGGATGCTCTTCTTTATGATGCCTGCCTTCTCCGATGCGATTTTCTCGATTGTATCGCCGAGGAACTCGGTGTGGTCGAAGCTCACGTTGGTTACTACGCTGAGGATGGGTGTGATGAGGTTTGTGGCATCGAGGCGACCACCGAGGCCTGTCTCGATTACTGCCACCTCGACATCGCTCTGGTCGAAGTAGTCGAAAGCCATGGCTGCGGTCATCTCAAAGAATGAGAGGTCGAGCTCCTTCATCTTCTCCTGGTGCTTGTCGACGAAGTTTACGACCTTCTGCTTGGGTATCATCTCGCCATCTACGCGTATGCGCTCACGAAAGTCGGTGAGGTGTGGCGAGGTGAAGAGACCTGTGCGGTATCCCGCCTCGCGGAGTATTGAGGCAAGCATATGTGATACAGAGCCCTTTCCGTTGGTTCCCGCAACATGGATGGTGTAGTAGTTGCGCTGTGGGTTGCCAATATGCTGGCAGAAAGAGGCTATACGCTCCAATCCTGGCTTGTAGGCGTCGCCACCAACACGCTGGAACGACGGCATAGAAGTGAATAGAAATTCGAGTGTCTGTGAGTAGTTCATACTAACTTTTATGTAATTAGGGGTTAATCAACAAGGTTGTTACGGCGCTTGGTGCGATAGGCCACATAATATAATAATGCCATTACTGCGATGTATGTAGCGATGCGTGCTACCCAGTCGCCATACATCATGTAGAATGTCACATCGTTACGTAGTTCTACATCCTCGGTAAGTACGCCACGCTCATCCCACTCTAGGCGCTCTCCAATAACTTCGCCACGGGGCGAGATAAAGCCCGAGATGCCCGTGTTGGCGCTGCGAGCAATGGCACGGCGTGATTCGATGGCGCGCAGGCGGCAGAAGTCGAAGAGGCGTCTGTGACCTGGGGTGTCGCCCCACCATCCGTCGTTCGAGAGCACAGCCATGGCCTCGGCTCCCTCGCGTGCAAAGCCCGCAAAGTGGTTGCCGTAGAGACCCTCGTAGCATATCGCTGGGCCTACCTTTGCCTCGTCATTCTCGAAGACGATGTGCTGTTCGCCCCAGCCTAACTGACCCGATACACCGCCAAGGTCCACCTCAAAGTTCTTGAGGAGCTTACGGAAGGGGATGGCCTCGACACCGATTACGAGTTTCTGCTTGTGGTATATCTGCTCGACATTGCCCGTTGCATCGATAAGGAGTGCCGAGTTGTAGAGGTCGTAGTAGTATCCGAAGTCCGATTTACGTGCAGTCTCCGTTGCTGCAACATCGTCGTAGTAGCGTATGGTGGATGCTCCAGAGATAAGTTTCATGCCGTCGTTTTCAGAGCCGTGCAAGCGCTCGAATAGTGGGGCGTAGAAGCTTGTCGAAGCCTCATCTATCGTTCCGATTGTGGGGATGTAGGCGAGCGAGGACTCGGGTAAAAGCACGAATTTAGACTCCTCGGGTACCTCGTCCATAAGCTTTACAATGGTAGCTGTGGGGTCCATCATATTGGCAGCCTCGCGCTCCTCGTCGTAGCATGGAACGTTGGGTTGGATGACAGATATTTTTACACTGCGCTCAGATGGCTTGTAGCCCCAATATAATGACAATGAGATGATTATTGGGATTATGACGATGGCGCCTGCAAGCAACGCTCTGCGTGGTTGGCGTGTGCGTATGGCCTCGTAGATAGCGATGTTGGAGCATAGTGCCCAGAGTGTTCCGCCAAAGATGCCGGTGTACTCATACCACTGCACCGCCCATATATCCTCCGAGAAGCCGTGGCCAAGGAGCAACCATGGGAAGGTCATCACCTCGGCAGAGTTGTATGCCCACTCCGTAGCGAGCCATACGGTTACAAGGAGTGTGTATGCCAGGGCGGGGCGTGCGCGTTTTGAGGTGTAGTGGTAGACCATCACGCCACAAAGGTTGTAGAACGAGCCTACGATGCTGGCTGCGAATACGCCGATGGGCGCTGCATTCCACACCCACCAAATGGTTGAAACGTTCCACGCGAGGAATGTCAGTGCAGCCCAGCCACACATGCGCCACCAATCGCGGCGCGAGTCGCTATAGCTCTCGCTGATAATAAGCAGGGGAATGAGTGCCACGAGCAGGCTGAGGCCACTTAAGCCCAACCATCCGAGGCTCAATAGTATAACGGATATAAGCACGGCAACGAGTCGATGCCAGGTCTTTGTACACTTCATTGCATTAAAAAGTTTATTATGCGTGGCGCATATTTCGCCACTATACACCCTACAAAAATAGTAAACATTCGTCAAATAGCAACCTTCGCGGTGGGAGTTTCTCGAAAAAAAAGAAAATTAGTATATTTGTGCTACCAAGCGGATAATATGAATATGCCCTGAGCGTTGAGTATACAATAGCGGGGTAAAATTTGGAAAAACAACATTTTTACGCTATATTTGTAAGTCAATCCAGTGGCTCAGTAATAAGAAGAGAAAGATGAGTACGACCTCAAATAATAACGATAACTTGCGTTGGTATCAGCGACTTGCACTCGAATTGCTGTGGGTGAGTTGCTGTGCTATCGGATATATGCCACGCTGGTTTCGTTATGGCGTATTCAAACCTTTTGTCTACGCGGTGTTGCGCCTGTTGCGTTATCGTCGCAAGGTTGTCTATCGCAACATCCGAGGCTCATTCCCCGAGAAGAGCGAAAAGGAGATAAGACATGTCATAAACGGCTCATATTCAGCGCTTGCCGAGGTTATTGTCGACACCATCTGCTTGGCGGGAGCGAAGCGCCGTGGCGATCTAAATCATGTCAATTGGGTAAATCGCGATGAGCATCTGGCACGCACCAAGGGGCGTGACTGGATAGCTATGGCTTCGCACTATGGCTGCTGGGAATACTTCCCGTTGTGGAGTCTGGAGGATAGCGAGGGTCAATTTTTGGGTGTCTACCACACGCTCAAGAGTGATGTTTTTGAGCACTTCTACCGCCGCCTACGCGCCTACGCGCCCAACTATCATCAGGTGCCCATGAAGGAGACCTTGCGCGTATATATGAGGACGCGTAGCGACAAGTATAGCACGGTGCTCGGACTGATTTCAGACCAGGCAACACGCCTCCGCGAAGATAGCGAATGGATAGACTTCTTGAACCGTAAAACGACATTCATAGAGGGTAGTGAGAAGATAGCTACGCGCTTCAATATCCCAATCTACTTTGTTTATATCAAGCTCGTTAGGGCGGGTTATTACGAGATACGCTTCGATGAGTTGTATGATGGTGTCGAGGAGGTTGCGCCGATGGAGATTACGCGTCGCTATGCTGCGGCTTTGGAGCGTATGATTAAGGAGTGTCCCGAGTTGTGGCTGTGGTCGCACAACCGCTGGAAGCATACTCCCGACACGCAGTTGCGTCGCTTTGGCAAGGTAACCGAGAGTGCAAAGAGTTAATGTGCTACAGACTTAAAGTGATATGTGAGGTTGTCCAACGCAGGGTTGGGTGACCTCTTTTTTATTCCCTTTTTGTACAAAATTGTATAGGAAGGAGACTATTTTATGGGGATAAATATACCAATATTGTGTTTTTTTACTATCTTTGCGAAATATATATTAAATAGGTATGCAGCGAGTTGCGATATTTCCAGGGTCGTTTGATCCCTTTACCAAGGGTCACGAGGCGGTGGTCGAGGAGGCGCTAAAACTCTTCGATAAGGTTGTTGTGGCTATTGGTCACAATATCCAGAAGCGTGGCTTCCTGACGATTGAGGCGCGCAAGGCGCTCATCGAAAAGGTCTATAATAATGACCCTCGTGTGGAGATTACGACATACACAACGCTTACGGGTGACGAGGCGCGACGTGTGGGTGCTACGGCCATCGTGCGTAGTGTGAGAAATATGACCGACTTCGACTATGAGCGCACAATAGCCAACGCTAACAGGTTTGCGTATAAGGATTTATCGACCGTCATAGTGCTTGTTCCCGTAGAGGTGGAGCATATCAGTTCGTCGCTTGTGCGCGAGTTGCATGCCTTTGGTCGCGATGTCGATGGTCTGCTTTCAGAGGGCATAGTGCTTGGCGACTACCTAAACTTTGGAGAATAACTAAAATCAAAATAATATCATGCAGTTTACAGCAGAGATGATTGCCGGCTTGCTAAACGGCACAATCGTGGGCGACAAGAACGCCACAGTTTCAACAGTATCATCTATTGATGGCGGTAAGGCTGGTTCGTTGGCCTACCTCACAAATCCCAAATATGAGCCCTATGTATACACTACAGAGGCTTCAATCGTTCTCGTAGATAGCACCTTCGAGCCTAAGGAGGAGGTGAAGACTACGCTTATCAAGGTGGAGAATGTGGGTGCATGTGTGCTCAACCTTCTTGAGATGTATAATGCTACACGTCCCCGCAAGACAGGCGTCTCGAAGCTCGCCTCTATTCACGAGGGTGCAGAGGTTGGCGAGGGCTGCTTCGTTGGTGACTTTGCGGTTGTTGAGGGCACAGCAAAGATTGGTGCTAACGTGCAGATCTATCCTCAGTGCTATATCGGTGATAACGTAACCATCGGCGAGGGTACGAAGCTCTATCCAGGTGTAAAGATCTATGAGGGTTGCGTAGTGGGTAAGAACTGTATCATCCACGCGGGTGCTGTTATTGGCGCTGACGGCTTCGGCTTCGCACCCAAGGAGGATGGCACATTCGCTAAGATTCCTCAGTTGGGTAACGTCATCATCGAGGATAACGTCGAGCTTGGTGCAAACACTTGCGTTGACCGCGCTAAGACCGACTCTACAATCATCCGCTCGGGTGTTAAGCTCGATAACCTTATTCAGGTTGGCCACAACGTACAGATTGGCTCTAACACTGTGATGTCTGCACAGGTGGGTATCGCTGGCACAACAAAGATTGGCTCAAACTGCTTCGTAGGTGGTCAGGTGGGCTTCGCAGACCACATCACCGTGGGTGACAACTGTAAGATTGGCTCACAGAGTGGTCTCGATAAGAACGTCCCCGATGGCGAGATTCGCTTCGGTACACCCGCACTTGCTGGTGTTCAGTACCACCGCTCGTTTGCCGTATTTAAGACTCTTCCCGAGATGTCGCAGAAGTTGCGCGAGTTGGAGAAGCGCCTCGTAAAGGTTGAGGAGAAGTAGTGTGGAGACTCCTTTGCGCATAATGGGCATCGACCCGGGTACCAACTATATGGGCTATGGCGTCATCGAGATTCGTTGCGGTAAGCCTCAGGCGTTGGTCATGGGCGAAATAGATATGCACAATATTAAGGATGCGCACAAGAAGCTTGCCTACATCTTCGAGCGCGTGCGTAACCTTACTGAGACATACCGCCCCGCGGAGGTGGCCTTCGAGTCCCCCTTCTTTGGCGAGAATGTGCAGTCTATGCTCAAGTTGGGTCGTGCGCAGGGCGTGGCTATTGCGGCGGTGTTGAGTGTCTCACACGATATAGCAATCGAGGAGTACGCCCCGATGCGTATCAAGCAGGCGATTACGGGTCGTGGCTCGGCGTCGAAACAGCAGGTGGCGACCATCATAAACTCGATACTCTCGACCGACTATCAGCCCCGCAGGCTCGATGCTACGGATGGCATGGCGGTGGCGTTGTGCCACTGGTTTACCACCTCTAATGTGCTCACGCGTGCTACGGCGGGCGAGAAGCGCAAGGGTCTAGGTGGCGATGCGAAGTCGCGCAAGGGAAGTTCGTCGTGGGAGTCGTTCATAAAGTCGAACCCCGATAGAGTAAAGCGTTAGACAATAAAGCGCTGTAGGACAGCGTTATGTATAGTATATAAAACCTAAACAATTTATAACAATGAAAAAGTATTTTATGATTCTCGCTGCAGCACTTATGGTTGCTTGCGGTGGTAGTGATGTTAAGAAGGAGAGTGGTGTTACCATCAATGGTGACTTTACTGGTATGGAGAATGTTGCAGCAGGTGATGTTGTCAAGGTTGTAGTTATGGGCGAGGAGGATGCCGTTGCCGAGGTTGTTGTCGGTGAGGATCTCACTTTCGAGCTTAAGACCGATATCGCTGAGGAGCAGTTCGCATCATTCCTCGTTAATGATGAGTCTGTTGCTATGATTTGCTTCGATGGCAACGATATCAAGGTTAACTACAATGCTGAGGAGGATTCACTCAACTGGGAGGGTTCGGAGCTTCAGACCTTGCTTCGTGGCGCTATGGATGGCCTTATGGAGATTCTCTACAATGAGGAGGCTACCGAGGAGATGCTCTTGTCGTACCTCGATAACTTCGTTGTTGAGAACAAGAATAACGCAGCCTCTATCTACATGTTGCAGTACTACACAATGTTCGGTGGCGACCAGGCTCGCTTTGCAGAGCTTGTAAAGATGATCGAGGGCGACTTCGACCATATCTACCTCTACAACGAGCATGTTAAGTATGTTAAGAACTCGGCAAACACAGCTATCGGTGCTGAGCTTAAGGATTTGCAGCTCCCCGACGCAGAGGGTAACATCGTTAGCGTTGCGGAGTTGTGCAAGAGCGGTAAGTGGGTGTTGGTAGACTTCTGGGCTACATGGTGTGGTCCTTGCCGTGGTGAGATTCCTCACCTCGTTGCAGCATACGAGAAGTTCGCTCCTAAGGGTCTTGAGATCTATGGCGTGTCATTCGACCGTGCAGGCACAGAGCAGCGCTGGATTGACTTCGTAAAGGAGAACAACATGAGTTGGGTAAACGTATGGGGTACCGATGCTGAGGGTAAGTGGAGCGTTGCAGAGCACCTCAACGTGAACGCTATCCCTGCAAATTTCTTGTATTCACCCGAGGGTAAGCTTGTAGCGAAGAATTTGCGTGGTGAGGAGATCGAAAAAATCCTTGCAGAGCATATCAAGTAATTCACTGATACACAGCAATAAAAGAATGCGGCGATAAAAATCGTCGCATTTTTTTTTAAAAAAGTTGCTAAAATATTTGGTGGTTCAAAAAATATGCTCTATATTTGCACTCGCAAAAGCAAAGGATATGGCTCCGTAGCTCAACTGAATAGAGTACTTGACTACGGATCAAGCGGTTCCAGGTTTGAATCCTGGCGGAGTCACAAAGCGGTAATCGAAAGGTTACC
>JAZRAT010000038.1:0-3041 GCA_045634725.1 Alistipes sp.
GTGCCACTACTTCGACCCCGAGGTGAAGCGCGTGACCTCATTCCTCGGCTGGGAGCAGGAATATTTCCTGGTTGACGAAGGGCTCTATGCCGCTCGTCCCGACCTCCTCATGTCGGGCCGCACACTCATGGGCCACGGCTCGGCCAAGGATCAGCAGCTCGAGGACCACTACTTCGGGGCTATCCCCGAACGCGTGGCTGCCTTCATGAAGGAGCTCGAGATTGAGTCGCTCAAGCTCGGCATCCCCGCCAAGACACGTCATAACGAGGCGGCACCCAACCAGTTTGAGCTGGCACCCATATACGAGGAAACCAACATCGCCTGCGACCACAACATGCTGGTGATGATTCTCATGAAGAAGATTGCCCGCAAGCATGGTTTCCGCTGCTTGCTGCACGAGAAGCCCTTTGCCGGTATCAATGGCTCGGGCAAGCACAACAACTGGAGCCTAGGCTCTGATCGCGGCCACCGTCTCATGTCGCCCGGTAAGACTACCGAGGACAATCTCATGTTTGTCACCTTCGTGGTGAACACCTTGGCTGCCGTGTACCGCCACAACGGTCTGTTGAAGGCCTCTATCATGAGTGCCACCAATGTCCATCGCTTGGGTGGCCATGAGGCACCTCCCGCCATCATATCTTCATTCTTAGGCAAACAGTTGACTGAGTTGTTCGATGAGCTTGAGAATTCATCAAGCGAAGAGCTGTTCAAGATTGCCGGTAAGACGGGTAAGAAAATACTTGAGATGCCGCAGATCCCTGAGTTGCTCATCGATAATACCGACCGCAACCGCACCTCGCCCTTTGCCTTCACGGGTAACCGTTTCGAGTTCCGTGCCGTAGGCTCCGAGGCCAACTGCGCCTGTGCCATGATTGCCCTCAACGGTGCTGTGGCCGAGCAGCTCGTAGAGTTCAAGAAGAATGTGGATATCCTCATTGAAGGCGGCATGGACAAGCGCGAGGCACTCATCAAGGAGATACAGAAACTCATCACCTACTGTAAGCCCATACGCTTCGACGGTAACGGCTATAGCGACGAGTGGAAAGCCGAGGCTGCACGCCGTGGACTCGACTGTGAGACATCGGCTCCCGAGATCTTCAAGGCCTATGCCAATGAGACCAGCGTGGCGATGTTTGAGAGCTTGAGCATCATGAGCCGTGCTGAGCTGGAGGCCCGCAACGAGATTAAATGGGAGATCTATACAAAGAAGATACAGATTGAGGCCCGCATCTTCGGCGATATGGCCATTAACCATATCATTCCCGTGGCAACGAAATATCAGAGCCAGTTGGTCGACAATGTATATAAGATGAAAGAGATACTCGGCGCTGAAGGCGAAGCCCTGTCGGCTTCAAACATCAACCTCATACGCCGCATCGCAGGCCTCGTACACAAGATAGAGAGTGGTGTGGCCGAGATGATCGAATGTCGTAAGTTGGCCAATCGCATCGGTGGCCTATACGATAAGGCTGTGGCCTATCACGATACCGTGGCACCCAAGCTCGAAGAGCTACGCTCATACATTGACGACCTCGAAGAGGTGGTCGATGACAGCCTGTGGCCATTGCCCAAGTATCGTGAGCTGCTCTTTATACGATAAGGTGTTGGCGTTTATAAATAAAAAGTGTAATTTTGCATCATAGAAAGCAGTTGGACGGTCTGACGCTTGCTCCGCATGGAGTATGAGGAAAGTCCGGGCAACAGAGAGCATCCCGCTTGTTAATGTGCAAGGTGTCGGCGACGGCAGGGAAAACGCAGAAGAAAATAACCGCCCCACTACGGTGAGGTAAGGGTGAGAAGGTGGGGTAAGAGCCCACCAGGCGGGTGGTGACACCATGTGCTGTGCGTCCCGGGAGTTGCAAGGTCATGTATACCGGTGTCTGAGGGTTGCTCGCCCGAGCCGGAGGGTAGACCGCTATAGTGTGACGGCAACGTCAGACACAGATAAATGACAGACGCTGTAGGGATTCTCCCCCTACAGTACAGAACCCGGCTTATAGGCCAACTGTTTTCTTTTTTTTATGACAACAGAGAAAATAGATTCTCAAACCATGAAAGAGAAGTTCAAGCAACTGGTACAGTTCTTCACCCACTCGCTGTGGCGAGTGACTCAGGGCGATGTCAGCCGTAGCCGATACACAAGCTACAACCTGCTCAAGATTACGATACAGACCTTCAAGTGCTTCGTTAAAGACCGTGTGTGGATACGTGCGGCAGCACTTTCATACACCACCCTGTTCTCTATTATCCCCATCTTGGCCTTGCTCTTTGCCATTGCCAAGGGCTTCGGCTTCTCCAACCTCATGGAGCGTCTGTTGCGTGGCAGTGCGGTAGAGAACAATACTGTGGATATGGTGATGACCTTTATTGACAATTACCTCGAGTATGCCAAGAGCGGTGTGTTCATCGGTGTAGGCCTAGTCATGCTACTATGGGCCATCATTAACTTGGCCGACAGCATCGAAAGCAATATGAATGCCATTTGGGATGTCAAGAAGCAGCGTTCATACTTTCGCAAGTTGACCGACTATATGGCGCTATTCATCGTATTCCCCATCATCATCATCCTATATGCTGTGGTGAGTATCTTTATGACCACGGTATACCAGCGCTTGGCCGAGTATTTCCTCATCAGCTCTTTCGTGCACATCGTCATCAAATTGGCACCCTACGTGCTGTCAGGACTTATCATGACAGGGCTCTTCCTCTTCATCCCCAATACCAAGGTGCGTTTCCGCAATGCCTTCATCCCAGGTATGATTACTGGTATACTGTTTCAGGCATTCCTCTATATCTATATCCAGATACAGATGTCGGTATCGAGCTACAATGCTATATATGGTTCGTTTGCCATCATCCCTATGTTTATGCTTTGGGCCGATATCTCTTGGAGCATCATTCTCTTTGGTGTAGAGATGAGCTATGTGAGCCAAAATATCGAGCTGTACAACTTCGGGCAAGAGGTCGACAATGTGAGCCGTCGCTACCACGATTTCTTCTGCGTGGTGCTGATGTCGCTCATCTGTAAACGCTTCGAGCAG
>JAZRAT010000039.1:0-12537 GCA_045634725.1 Alistipes sp.
CTCAGGGCCTTCATCCGTGAACATCCCCTGATTCTCACCGGACGCTTCCGCTATGAGCGCCGTTCGCCAGGCTACTGGCACGAGAATCTATTCTCAAACCACTATGTGTGGTTTAACTCCTTCGATAAGGAGTCTGAAACTCGTTTCGAGGTTAACTTCTCTGTTCCCGACATCGCACTCGAGGTTGGGGCATGGCAGGGTGTCATGACCAACATGATCTACTATGGCAACGACAGCCGTGTAGCACAAAGCCCTGGTACTGTTAGTCTCACGAGTTTGTATGCTCGCAAGGACTTCCGCATAGCGGGATTCCATCTCGATCACAGGGCATTGGTGCAAATCACGTCCGATGAACATGTGCTCCCCGTACCCACATTCAGTGCCTACCTCTCGTACTACTACGAGTTCTGGGTTGTGCGCGATGTGTTGCGTGTGCAGGTTGGCTTGGATGGTCGTTTCAACACGGCCTACTATGCTCCGAGCTACAACCCCGCACTCTCCGCCTTCTTCAATCAGCGCGAGGTAAAGATAGGCAACTATCCCTATCTCGACGCCTTTGTCTCGGCGAAGTGGAAGCGCATGCGTATCCTGCTGAAACTTCAGCACTTGAACCAAAATCTGTTTGGCAATGGTGAGTACTTCCAGGTGGCTCGCTATCCGCTGAACCCACGAATGTTCAAGTTTGGTATCTCTTGGTCGTTCTACGACTAACGGCGCGTTTTACACCCGTATAAGCAGCCCACAAACTAATAACCAATGCTAAAAAAGTTTACGTTTGTGGTTCTTGTGGCCAACATGCTTGTGGCCTATGAATCAACAGTGGGACAGCCCCATAACAACACCAATGTCGTATATTGCGATGTTGAGAGTGTTGAGGCTGAAACCACTTCGGAGGCTCTCGCCGAGACGGTTGAGGAGCCATGTATTATCTCTCGTTTCGACTCTATCATGCGTGAGGTCGGCGAGGAGGAGGGTTTCGATTGGCGATTTATGAGCGCTATTGCTTACAGCGAGTCACGCTTCATCGAGGACCTTAAGTCGAGCCAGGGTGCTATGGGTATCATGCAGATACGCCCCGTTGTGGCACGACACTTTAATGTTCCAGTTGAGAGTATCAACGACACCGAGACCAATGTGCGTCTTGCGGGTATGTTGCTTTCAGAGTTGGATACCATGCTTCGTATCCCTAGTTCCACACCTGCGGAGGACCGCCTGAGCATCATCCTTGCCAGCTACAATGCGGGCATAGGCCATGTCTTGGATGCTCGTCGTCTCGCGCGTAGCGAGGGTGCTAACCCCAACTCATGGGAGACCATCCGTCACTACCTCAGCCTCAAGGCCGATCCCGCTTACTACGAACTCGATATTGTTCAGAGCGGACGCTTTACGGGTAGCGGTCAGACTACGTCGTATGTAAATGAGGTTATGCGAAAGTATCGTCAGTACTGCTCAATTGCATCATAATACGAGGTTTTCGTATGATTTTCACATATAGGTGTGTTCAGCGATGAATACACCTTTTTTTATTATGTGGCAACATAAGTTGTCCAACTGTGGGATAGTTCTAAAATTTTCAGTATATTTGTAGCAATAAACACTCCCACAGGGTGTTATTATAATGGCGAATATTTTAATAACTAAAACTATAACCATGAAACGATTGATTACACTTGCCGTGGCTATTGTGGCCATTGGCACGGCTACTGCCCAGCAGGACAAGGGTGGCATCACCCCCGAGATGATGCAGCAGATTCGCACAGGTCAGACCGATAGTGCCGCTGAGCGTGCTGCACGCAACGCCATGGCGTTCAACTCTGTGTCGGAGCTCGCAACAAATGCCGACAACCTCGCGATGATCGACACTCACTTCTCACACCGCGTAAAGACTAAGGGCATCACCGACCAGCATCAGTCGGGCCGTTGCTGGATCTTCACAGGTCTCAACGTGTTGCGCGCTAAGATGATCGACGAGCAGAACCTCGCAGAGATGGAGTTCTCGCAGAACTATATCTTCTTCTACGACCAGCTCGAGAAGTGTAACCTCTTCCTTCAGGCCGTTATCGACACCAAGCACCTCCCCATGGAGGATCGCCAGGTGGAGTGGTTGTTTAAGAACCCCTTGAACGATGGTGGTCAGTTCACAGGCGTATCTAACCTCGTTATGAAGTATGGCGTTGTGCCCTCGGAGATTATGCCCGAGAACTACCAGTCTAACAACACTGGTCAGGTGGGTAACCTCCTCTCGCTCAAGCTCCGTGAGTTCGGTCTCAAGTTGCGCAATCAGAAGGATCGCCGTTCTACTGTTGCACTCAAAACCGAGATGCTTACTGAGATCTACTCAATGCTTGTTCGCGCTTATGGCGTACCCCCCACAGAGTTCGAGTGGACACGCCGCGACAAGGATGGCAATGTTGTAGATACCAAGACCTACACTCCTCAGTCTTTCTATAAGGAGTACTTCGGCGACCTCGACCTCGAGGAGGACTTCGTGATGGTCATGAACGACCCCACACGCGAGTACTACAAGGTCTACGAGATTGAGTACGACCGCCATGTATATGATGGTGACAACTGGGTATACTTGAACCTCCCCATCGACGAGGTTAAGGCTCTCGCTATCGAGTCTATCAAGGACAATACCGCTATGTACTTCTCATGCGACGTTGGCAAGTTCTTGCTCTCGAAGAAGGGTACTCTTGATGTTAACAACTTCGACTACGCATCGCTCATGGGCGTTGAGTTCCCCATGAATAAGGAGGAGCGCGTGCGCACCTTTGCAAGTGGCTCATCACACGCCATGACCCTTATCGCTGTAGACCTCGACGAGGAGGGTAACGCCAAGAAGTGGATGGTAGAGAATAGCTGGGGTCCACAGGCAGGCTGGATGGGTAACCTCATCATGACTGACGAGTGGTTCGAGGAGTATATGTTCCGCGTTGTTGTGAACAAGAAGTATTTCCCCGCAGAGACCATCAAGCTCTTGGAGCAGAAGCCTATCATGCTTCCATCATGGGATCCTATGTTCGCTCCCGAGATGTAGTATGGCACAAGAGATAGAACGTAAATATTTGGTTGTGGGCGAGTTTAAACACCTCGCCCACAACTCTATGCACCTTGTTCAGGGCTATATCGCCTCGGGCAAGCGTACGGTGCGTGTGCGTATTGGCGAAGGTGGTGCGTGGCTCACGATCAAGGGCCCCTCGCGTAACGGTGGCCTCTCGCGCTACGAGTGGGAGAAGGAGATTGACACCGCGGAGGCTATGGAGCTACTGCAACTCGCCGAGGGTGCAGTCATAGATAAGGTGCGCCACTATGTTGACTATGCGGGTCACACCATCGAGGTTGACGAGTTCCATGGCGAGAATGAGGGGCTTGTAGTTGCCGAAGTGGAGCTTGCATCGGAGCAAGAGAGGGTAGAGCTGCCCGCGTGGATAGGCCGCGAGGTCACGGGCGAGAAGCGCTTCTACAACTCCCATCTCCGCGAGCATCCCTATTCTATGTGGAGTCCCGAGGAGCGAGGCTGATAATGTATTGGCTTAAATAGAGGTAAATAAATAAGCACCCCAATTCGGGGTGCTTATTTGTCTATATTGTAAACTTGTTATCTGCCACGAACTTTATCCTCCTGCTCCTCGGCTTTGATGCGTGCAATCTCGGCCTTGGCTCTTGCTACGGCGCTCTTATGCTCCTCGCTTACCGATTTTGTGCGAGCCTTGGCTGCAGCTATCTCCTGCTTTGTGCGTGCTGCCTCCTGCTTGTAACGGCTGTTTGCACTCTTAAGCTGTGCCTTTGCCTCCTTCACTTTGCGCTTCTGCTCCTCTGTGATGAGCTTGTAGCGCTCCCTGATATTATCGAGGTCCTCGCGGGCATTGTCCAAGCGATCCTTCGCTGCATCGGTAATACGACGCTCCTCGTTGCGCACCGCTTCGAGTGCCTCCTTCTGCGCCTCGATGGCGCGGTCATACTCTATCTGTGCATCTGCGAGGCTCTTTCTTTCGGGCTCTTGTGCCGATAGTGTTCCAACGGCTGCCATAAATACAATGGCCAATAGCAATCTCTTCATAACCTAATCTGTTTTTGGGTTCATTCACTTGTACAAATGTAAGAAAAAATTCACAAAAAATGAAAGAGGGTTGGTAATATTTTTACCAACCCTCTCGCTTTGTGATATGTGAGACGCCTATCGTGTGAACTCCACAACGATAGATGTCATGGGTGCAACCTTGAGGTTATCCATCTTCACGCTCTGGCCTGTGAGTACATCACGACCCTCTGTGAGTCCCTCTGTGAGCTCAGCATAGCGAGCCCAGGGCACTGTGCGGGTGTCGTCGGAGTTATTCACATATACGAACACCACCTCCTTGTCGTTGTAGCGGAAGAAGGCGTAGGTGTTGTCGCGGTCGATGAAGTGGAGGGTCTTGCCTGTGTGGATTACCTCCTTCGACTTACGCCAGTTCATAAGTGCGCGTGTGTGGTTGAATACCTCTTTCTGGTCGCCCGTATGCTCCTCATGGTTGAAGAGGTTTACGGCGTCTCCCTCCCAGCCACCGGGGAAATCTACACGGAGTGTGGGGTGACCCTTCGAGCGGTCTGTAGAGCGGAACATAAGCTCGTCGCCATACAAAATCTGGGGCATACCACGCATTGTACACAGGAGCGTAGCCACAATCTTCATCTTGCGTGCATCACCCTCGCATACGTCACCAATGCGGTCGGTGTCGTGGTTTGCCGCCATGATCATCATGTTCGAGAGGTCGTGGTATACAAAGTCGTGCGATACAACGTCGTAGATGCGTGTCAAGCCCTGACCCCAGCCCGCATTGCCACTCTCGGTCATCGCTGCGCGGATAGCGTCGTGGAGCGGGAAGTCCATGATAGACTTGAGGTGCGAGTTGAAACCATCCTTATTGTAGTTGTCGCCCTGCCAGTATGCGAGCTGAGGAATAGATGATGTCCACACCTCGCCCACGATGTTGAAGTTGGGATACTCAGCCATAACAGCCTTGCACCACTCGCTCATAGGCATCTTCTCGTTATAGGGGTATGTATCTACGCGGAAGCCGTCGAGATTCGAGTACTCAATCCACCAGATAGCCCACTGCTGGAAGTAGCGGAGCAAGTAGGGGTTGTCGAGGTTCATATCCGCCATCGAGCGGTCAAACCATCCACTCTCCATCTGATAGAGGTCAGCCTTCGAGGCGTTGAAGTCCATGTTTGTAGAGAATGTCCAGTTCGACTGTGTGTACTTATCCCATTGGTGTGTCCAATCTGCAAAGGGCTGGTCGTTGTACCACCAGTGTGATGTCGAGCTGTGGTTGGGCACGATGTCCATGATTACCTTCAGGCCGCGCTTGTGACACTCCTCTACATAGGTTTTGAAGAGGTCGTTTGTGCCGTAGCGTGGGTCGATGAGGTAGTAGTCGCTGCATGAGTAGCCGTGGTACGATGCGCCATTCTCGTTGTCGAGAAGTAGGGGAGTTGACCAGATGGCTGTAGCGCCGAGGTCTGCGATGTAATCGAGGTGAGAAATCATACCCTCGAGGTCGCCACCATGCCTACGGCCAGGCTTCGTGCGGTCTGCCTTCTCCACGGTATCCTCCGTGCTATCGTTCGCGGGGTTGCCGTTAGCGAAGCGGTCGGGCATGATAAGATATACAAAGTCGGCCGTTGTGAAGCTCTCACGCTCGCGTGAACCCTCTCTGCGCTCGGCGATGGTATACTTATAGTCAAATTTGCTCTTGCCGTTGGTGAAGCGTAGGGTGTAGTCGCCAGCCTTAGCCTCCTTGCTTATTGCCACATCCACGAAGATGTAGTTTGGACTATCGGCCTTGTGGATGGTCACAACCTCCACACCAGCACCCGTGGGCAATATCTCTACGTCACACTCAGCAATAGCCTCGCCGTTGACCATAATCTGCAACGGCATCTCCATGCCTACCCACCATGATAGTGGCTCGACATGTTTTACATTTACCTTTGGTTTTGCTGCCATGGCTGTTGTAATCATAGCCATAAGCATCACAATTGTTATAACTCTTTTCATAGTCGTCTTACTCCTTTTTTACCAATATGCGGTAGTTCCATGGTGCGATATACTCATCAACATGCTCTCTTAGCTCTGTGCGCTCGCCAGTTATGGCGTTGTGGTACACACCAGCATAGATGCCCGTGTTGAAGTCGGCATGGATGGTATAGGGCGAGAGGTTCATGATGGCCACCACACGACTGCCGTTAACCTCGCGTACGAAGGTCATCATGCAGTCCTTGGCGTTGTTCTCAATCTCTATCATCTCGCCACCGCGCTCTCCCGCTGCCAATGCTGCCTCGCTATGCTTGAGGTCGCACAAACGGCGATATAGCTCCGTAGTGCGGTTTTCGGTGTATGCCTCAGCAGGGATAGCATCGCGCTCGAAGAACTCGAACGAGTGATCATAACCAACCTCCTGACCTGTGTAGATAAGGGGCATGGTCGAGGGCATAAGGTAGGTCATCGCCGTCATCACCTCGAGGGCATTGCCAAAGCGTGTCTGCTCCGAGCCGCTCCATGAGTTCTCGTCGTGGTTCGATGTGAAACTCATGCGCATAGCCTCGCGTGGATACTTAGCGCGCTCCGCGTGTATCGCGTTGCGCAAGTCCCACACACGGCGCTCACCCTTCGCGATGTCGCACATGATGTGGTGGATGTTCCACTGGTAGCTCATGTTAAAGGCTGCGTCGAAGAGGTTATCCTCCTCGGCCTCGGCCAACATGAAGACATCGGGCTTTATAGCGTGCAACTCTCGTGCTGCCTCCTGCCAAAACTCTATTGGCACAAGCATAGCCATGTCGCAGCGGAAGCCGTCGACCTTAAACTCCTCGACCCAATAGCGCATAGCATCGATATGTCCGCGCCATACGTCGTGGTTTGCATAGTTGAGTTTTGCGGTATCTGTCCAGTCCCAGGGCACCTTTGCCACGCCATTCTCATCTCGCTCGTACCAATCGGCTGGGCGCTCCGTAATCCAACGCGCATCGCGTGCCGTGTGGTTTGCCACCCAATCCAGAAGTACCTTCATGCCGAGGGCGTGTGCGCGGTCTACGAAGTTGCGGAAATCCTTCGCCGAGCCGAACTCCTCGTTTATGCCCTTGTAGTCGCGTATCGAGTAGTACGATCCGAGCGAACCCTTGCGACCCTCAATGCCGATAGGGTAGATAGGCATAAGCCATATGGCATCGATGCCTATAGATCGTAGGAAGGGCAGACGCTCCATGGCCGCAGCAAACGTACCCTCGGGGGTAAGCTGTCTGACGTTAAGCTCGTAGAGCACTGCCGAATAGCTCCATTCAGGATTTTTATATGTCATTAACCCTAAAATATAGACGGAGTACGCCACCCGAAGTGAGTAGCGTACCCCATTAGTTAGTTATTACTTTGACAAAAGCATGAAGCCCCATGGCTCAAGCTCTACAACATCACCTGCCTTCAACTCCTTGGTTGCGTTGCAGCATGTGCAGTAGTACTTGTCTGCAGCCTCCTCTGTGATTGTGAGCTCTGCAGCCTCAGCCGAGAAGTTGAATACGCACAACACCTTGTTGTCGCCCTTCACGCGTGTGAATGCAAGAACTGTCTCGGGAGCACCCTCAACATATACGATAGGTGCTACGTCGTTGCCCGCTGCCAAGACCTCGTTGTTGTGGCGGTAAGCGCAGAGTGACTTGTAGAACTCACGATACTCCTTGCCATACTCAAGGTCTACGAGCTCCACTACAGAGTCCTTCTCGAAGAACTGGAGGCGGCGATTTAGACCAATCTCCTGACCTGTGTAGATGAGTGGCTGGCTCTTGGGCAATACGAATGTGAGGGCTGCGAAAGCCTTGTGAGCATCGCCCATACGCTCGAACTCTGTACCTGCCCATGAGTTCTCGTCGTGGTTAGATGTAAACATAAGGCGCATTGCGGGTGCGGGATACTTCTCGTCGTCGCGTGCGAGGTACTCCTTCAAATCGGCAACTGTCTTAGCCTCTGTCTTGATGGTGCCGTCACCTGCTACGTTCTTAGTCTCGCTGCCACCCTTAGCCATAGCGTTCATGATGTGGTGGAACTCCCATGCGTATGTAGCCTCGAAGCCTGCCTCGTGCAACCACTGCTCCTCTCCCTCAGCCAAGAGGTATACATCGGGGTTGATTGCGCGTACCTGCTTCCAAGCCTCTGCCCAGAAGTCACCAGGAACGTTCATAGCAACGTCGCAACGGTAGCCATCTACACCCTTCTCAATCCAGAACTTGAGGGCGTCGATCATAGCCACGCGAACATCTGCGTTGTTATAGTTGAGCTTTGCGATATCTGTCCAGTCATACTCTACGATAGGAAGACCTGTAGCCTCGTCCATAACGTACCAATCCTTCTTGCCCTCTTTCCACCAGTCAGCATCGCGTGATGTGTGGTTAGCAACCCAGTCGATGATAACCTTAAGACCGAGGTCGTGAGCCGTTGCAAGGAAGTGGTCGAAGTCCTCCATTGTACCGAACTCGGGGTTAACCTCCTTGTAGTTGATGATAGAGTAGTATGAGCCGAGAGTACCCTTACGGCCATCAACGCCGATAGGGCTGATAGGCATAAGCCATACGATATCTACGCCCATAGCCTTCAATTCGGGTAAGTATGCCTCAGCTGCAGCGAATGTACCCTCCTCAGTAGCCTGACGGATGTTGAGCTC
The DNA here is from genome assembly GCA_045634725.1 of Alistipes sp. Taxonomy (GTDB): domain Bacteria; phylum Bacteroidota; class Bacteroidia; order Bacteroidales; family Rikenellaceae; genus Alistipes. The sequence goes on from JAZRAT010000039.1 coordinate 8,697, forward strand.
GTAAACTACAGAGTTGAACTTGTCAAACTCGCGAGCAGTTGTCTCCTCCTGCTTGGGTGTGGTAGCGCAACCTACCAATGTTGCAACAAGTGCAACAAGTGCAAATAGCTTCTTCATGTTTCTATACTATATTAAATTATTTGTTTGCAATGATATAACCATATGCGGGGAGCGTAACCTCGAGCTTACCGTCGCCGAGGCATCTAACTGCAGCACCCTCGGTAGCTACGGCTGTCTCCAAGTTGCCACACTTAGCAAATGCGGGAAGCTGAACCTCAATAGTCTTAACATCTGTGCGTACGTTGAGCGCTACGATAGTCCAGTCGCCCATGTAGTGGCGCAAGAATACCCATGCCTGGTCGTCAACGTAGAGTGTGCGCAAGTCGCCATAGTTCAAAGGCATAGAGTTGCGACGTGCGTGGAACAACGCCTTGGTCTGCTCAAACTCGCGTACCTGGTAGTCGTTCTCGCACTGGAAGGTCATCATATCGCGGTTGTCGGGGTCGTTAGCGCCAGGAACACCATACTCGTCACCCTGATATACGCAAGGCACACCAGGAACTGTAGAGATGATAGCCTTCAACAACTGCAAGCCTGCGTGACCCTTGTCCATGTCACCAACCTTAACATCGCGGTGCCAGCCCTCTGCCTTATCGTCGTACCAGCCCAATGCCATGTCGCCACCTGCCAATGAGATGAAACGAGGCTTGTCGTGGTTACCTGTGATGTTACCCATGGTGTGGTGTGAGCCGTAAGCACGCTCCGACTCCTCTACGGTCGCTGCGATGAGCTTCATTGACTGGTTGGGGTCAGCGATAACGTCGCGAGAGTTGTGGTAGAGGTTGAAGTCGAACTGTGAGTCGATCATACCTGTCTTCACGTACGAGCCGATAAGCTCAGTGTCGCCGTAAGTCTCGCCAATCATCCAGAGGTTGCGGTTGGGCATCTCGCTCTTCATCTTGTGAGTGAGCATACGCCAGTAGTTCAAAGGAATGTGCTTGCAAGCATCGTGGCGGAAGCCGTCGAAGTCGAAGTTACGCACCCAGTGCAATGCCGAGTCGGTCATAGGGTCGCATACCTCCTCACGCTCGAGGTCAAGCGTTGGGATGTGCTCATCAAACCATGTAGTAAGGCGTGTCTCACCATCCCACTGACCGATGTTCTTACGGCCATCGGGGAGGTAAAGGTCTGTAGTCCAGTCGGGGTGCTCCTGCAATACGGGAGAGTTGATGTGGAGGTGGTTAGCCACATAGTCGAGGATGACGTTCATCTCGCCCTCGTGTGCTGTAGAGAGCATTGTGCGGAGCTCCTCGTCAGTACCGAAGCGCTTGTCCACTACGGTGCTGTAGATAGGCCAGTAGCCGTGGTAGCCCGAGAACTTGGTGTCGGGGTTTACGTTCTGACCCCATGCGTCGTAGGGGTTCTGTGTGATGGGCGAGATCCAGATTGTTGTGATGCCGAGGTCGGTGAAGAAGCCCTCGTTGATCTTCGCTGTGATACCCGCGATATCACCACCCTGATAGTCTACCTTGTCCAATACCTCGGGTGAGTTAATCTTCCAGTCGTTCTCGGTGTTGCCGTTGTTGAAGCGGTCAATCATCAATGAGTAGAGAATCTGTGCCTGGTGGTCGGTGCGCTTAAGCTGTGCTGCGTCGGTTACCACCTCGCCATACTCCAAGGGAAGGAGCACGTCGTTGAAACGGCCACTCTCCGATGCTGCGAATACGCGGATTGAAGAGCGCTCATACTCCTTTGCCTCCTCGGGGATTGTAACATAGATTGCATGATTCTCGAAGGTGATAGCCTCGATGCGCTCGTTCTGCCACAATGCGATAGCCTCAACTACGGGGAGCGTAGTCTCGATAGAGATAACACCCTCCTTTACGTTTGTTGACGACATGTAACTTCCGGCAGTATCGCGCACGCCACCCAATACTACGATTGAGAGTGGTGCGTCGTCGTGTACTACCTCGATGGTTGAAACGAGGATGTCTGCCTCGGTTGTTACGTCAAACTCTGTCCAGTTCTCTGTGGTTGCAGTGAGTGTGAGGCGCTCATCGGCTGTTGTAACCTCATCGGCACCCTCCCACTGGGGGTAGTAGTCTGTGAGGTAGTGGTGTGTAGTACCTGTCTTGATGTTCATGGGCACTACGGCGAAGCTGTTGCCACGCTCGAATTCAGCCTTCTCGGCCTTGGGATTTCCTGTGATCACAATGTAGGCGATGATACCCACAATGGCCACAAAAGCCAGGATAAGTAGGTTTTTCTTTTTCATGGTTATTTATTTAAGTTATTGTTTGCTGTGTGTTACTCAATATCCATCATCCAGTCGATACCCTCGTGGAGGTTGTTACCGTTAGTGAAGTCCCAGTAGGAGTTGTTCTCCCATGTTGAACCATAGCCCCAAGCAGCAGGGTAGGTGTATAGGCCTAAGCCGTGACCCTCGGCCTTACCCTCCAAGAGGTCGGGCAACGACTCTGTGCCCCATGTGATAAGGCCGATGCCGCCACCAGCCTTCACATCCTCAGCCAGGGCCTTAAGCCATGCACGCTGTTTTGCGGGTGTGTAGTTCGTGGCATTTGTAGCATCGTTCCAATCGGGGTAGTTGTACGAGTTGTCGCACCAGTCGCCCATCCACTTACCGTTCACCGTGCCTGTGGTGAAGGAGTGTGCCGTCTCGAGTATCATGATGCGCTTGCCATGCTTTGCCATCATCGCCTCACCCAATGCCTTGAATGTGGGGTATGAGCCCATCGAGTGGCCGATGTTTGTGCCAGGATACCACGACAATGCGATAATGTCATAGTTGGTACATCCCGCCTCCTTGTATGTGTCGACATATCCTATTTTCGCGGGGTTGGCGATATGGATTGCCGAGAGCACCTCCACATCGCAGTCGCGAGCATAGTCGCGTACGGCGTTGTGGCCGTAGTTCAACAGGCGCGCTGTGCGTGCTCCATCGTGGCCACCATTGAGCAAGAAGCCGATGTTTACCTCGTTACCTACCGCCACAATCGCTGGGTTGATGCCCTCGTTATGGAGTGCTACGAGCGTGTCGTAAACCCACTTGTACAACTCGCCACCAAGCGTATTCTCATCCATCGCCTTCCAATCCTCGGGGATGTTGTTGTGCTGTGCCGTTGTCGAAGTGTACTTGTCGTAGTCGGGCTTTAGCGTAAGCATGATGTCGAGGCCCTCGGCCTTTGCGCACTTGGCATCCTCCACCACGCGCTCCCACTGCTGCCAGTTGATTGTGACACCATTAATCTCGTTAAAGGCCACGCGGTCGAGCTGCAAGCGTACGATATTAGCGCCATGCTCCTTAACCGATTTGTAGGGGTTAGTCACCTCGCCATTCTCGCGGTACACCAAGCCGAAGTCGATGAGGTAGTTCGCAAACGACATAGTAGTACCCTTGTAGAACTTGTCAACCTCGGGTGCGGGGTCGGGCGTAGGCTCTGGCTCTGGCTCCTCCTGATTTGGGTTGTCGGGGAACTTAACCTCCTCGTCGCCACCACAGGCTACTGCCATAAGCATCAACATGGGTACAATGCCCCAAAGTAACTTTTTCATACTCTCACTCTTTTATTAGGGGTCGGGAGACCGATCAAAGTCGCCCGACCAAAGGCATACCACGCGCACGAGCGTACGCGTGGCATTAATTAGGAATTAGCGTGCAGGAACCTGACCAGCCTCCATTACGTAGAGTGTCAACTCTGCGGGATAGAAGTAGAAGTCATAAGTACCATCTGCTGCAACACTCATGTTAGCGCTACCGCCGCCGCAGATAAGAGTGTTAGCTGCGTTAGTGGTGAGTACGCCAGCTGATGCAAGACCATAG
>JAZRAT010000040.1:0-19603 GCA_045634725.1 Alistipes sp.
GATGGCCGAACGCGTGTCACGGCATAGCTCTATGCCACGAAGTGTTGTGCGTCCCGAGGCAAGGAGTGCCGCAGCCAACGCACGTTGTGCATAACTCTTCGAACATGGCGGAATCACCTCGCCATGCAATCTATTCCCAAGGGGAACCGTACTATCGTCCATATATTATATATAAAGTTGCTTTACTACAAAAGGTCATCCTCGTCCTCCGCAATGTGGGTATGTCCCAGCTGACGAAGTGCCTCCTCACGCTCACGCTCCTCCTTCTCGCGCATCTGGCGACGCATCTGTGGAGAATTACGAAGCTCGAAGTTGCTACCGAGGTATACCTTACGCACCATCTCGTCGTTAGCCAAATCCTCCGCCGTACCCGCCTTCAGAATCTTACCCTCGTAGAGGAGGTATGTTCGGTCGGTGATGGCAAGGGTCTCGTCGACGTTGTGGTCGGTGATGATAACGCCAATGTTCTTATCCTTGAGCGTGCCCACGATATTCTGGATATCCTCCACCGCGATGGGGTCTACACCCGCAAAGGGCTCGTCAAGAAGGATAAACGAGGGGTTGATGGCCACGGCACGCGCAATCTCCGTACGGCGACGCTCGCCACCCGAGAGCTGATTACCATAGCTCTTGCGCACCTTCTGCAAGCGGAACTCCTCGATGAGCTGTTCCACACGCTCACGCTGGTACTGACGCGAATAGTCGGTCATCTCCAAAACGGCACGCAGGTTGTCCTCAACCGTGAGGTGGCGGAATACGGATGCCTCCTGTGCGAGGTAGCCTACACCCATCTGTGCACGGCGATAGACGGGGAGTTTGGTGATATCAGTAATCTTGCCGTCGTTATCCTCGAGGTAGATGCTACCCTCGTTGGGTTTGATGAGTCCCACGATCATGTAGAAGGTGGTTGTCTTGCCCGCACCATTGGGGCCGAGCAAACCGACGATCTCACCCTGGTTAACGTCGATGGTTACATGATTCACGACGGTGCGTGATTTATAGGATTTTACCAGCTCGCTTGTGAAAAGTCTCATTGGCTATTGCATTTTTTTTGTAACTTTTTTGCAAAGTTATCACTATTTTTCAAAAAAATATAGTATATTTGGGTAAAATTTTTAGAGAAAATTTATGGACACCGAACAAAGCGTATTGTTACACGATAAATTACGCGAGTATTTTGGATTTTCATCGTTCAAGGGTAACCAGGAGGCAGTCATTCAAAACGTGCTCTCTGGCAAGGACACCTTCGTGCTTATGCCGACAGGTGGTGGTAAGTCGTTGTGCTACCAGTTGCCTGCCCTTATAATGGACGGTGTGGCTATCGTCATATCCCCCCTCATCGCCCTGATGAAGAATCAGGTCGATGCCATGCGCACCTTCTCTACGGAGTCGGGCATAGCACACTTCCTTAACTCATCGCTCAACAAGTCGGCCATAGCACAGGTGCGTCAGGATGTTCTTGACGGCCGTACAAAGCTATTGTACTTCGCCCCCGAGTCGCTGACCAAGGAGGACAACATCGCTTTCCTACGCAAGATAAAGATATCGTTCTACGCCATAGATGAGGCACACTGTATCTCGGAGTGGGGTCACGACTTCCGCCCTGAGTACCGCCGTATTCGCCCCATCATCAACGACATCGGTCAGGCACCTCTCATCGCGCTCACAGCAACCGCGACACCCAAGGTGCAGATGGATATTCAGAAGAACCTCGGCATGACAGATGCTACGGTATTCCGTTCATCGTTCAACCGTGCCAACCTATACTATGAGCTACGCCCCAAGCAGAATGTAGACCACGACATCATCCGCTTCATCAAGCAGAACGATGGCAAGAGTGGCATCATCTACTGCCTCAGCCGTAAGAAGGTGGAGGAGCTTGCCGAGCTGCTCATGGCCAATGGCATCAAGGCGCGCGCCTACCACGCAGGTATGGATGCGCAGACTCGTGCCGACAATCAGGATGCCTTTCTGCACGAGCGTGTGGATGTCATCGTGGCAACCATCGCCTTCGGTATGGGTATCGACAAGCCCGATGTGCGCTATGTCATCCACTACGACATACCCAAGTCGCTCGAGGGATACTATCAGGAGACAGGACGTGCAGGACGCGATGGTGGCGAGGGTCACTGTCTGACGTTCTATAGCTATAAGGATATTCAGAAGCTCGAGAAGTTCATGCAGGGCAAGCCCGTTGCCGAGCAGGAGATTGGCAAGCTATTGTTGCTCGAGACCGTATCGTATGCCGAGAGCTCGATGTGTCGTCGTCGCTCGTTGTTACACTACTTCGGCGAGACATACCCCGAGGCTAACTGTGGCAACTGCGACAACTGTTGCAAGCCCAAGCCCAAGGTAGAGGCAAAGGAGGAGTTGCAGCTCGCTCTCGAGGCACTCAAGGCTATTGGCGACAAGTTCAAGGCCGACCACCTCGTATCGGTGCTCATGGGTAAGACCACGGCTATGATTAAGAGCTACAGCCACAATAAGTTGGAGGTCTTTGGTGCGGGCGAGGATAAGGATGTGCGCTTCTGGAATGCCGTCATCCGCCAGGGTCTCATCATGGGCTTCGTGGACAAGAACATCGAGAACTACGGTCTTATATCTATAAACGCGCGCGGAGAGGAGTATATCAAGAAGCCTACGTCGGTTACCATCACCATCGACCACGACTACGACGCCGAGGATGAGAACGAGCCATCAGGCCCAATCAAGGGTGGTGGCGCGGCAGACGAGGAGCTCTACGCTATGCTCAAGGATTTGCGCCGCAAGGTGGCTAAGCAGAACGACCTGCCCCCATACGTCATCTTCCAGGATCCATCGCTTGAGGATATGTCTATTCAGTACCCCATCACCATCGAGGAGTTGCAGACAATCTCCGGCGTGGGCGCAGGTAAGGCACAAAAGTTTGGCGAGGAGTTCGTCAAGCTCATCAAGGCATATGTCGACGAGAAGGAGATTCTGCGACCACAGGATATGGTGGTTAAGGGTGTGGCCAACAAGTCGAGCAACAAGATCTTCATCATCCAGTCTATCGACCGCAAGATGGATTTCGAGGATATCGCACGCGCCAAGAATCTCGATATGGATGAGCTACTTACGGAGATTGAGGCCATCGTGAATTCGGGTACTCGCCTCGACATACAGTACTACCTCAACACCATCATGGACGAGGATAAGGTCGAGGATATATACCTCTACTTCAAGGAGGATGCCGAGAGTGACTCGCTCGATGCCGCCATCGACGAGCTCGGCGCAGAGTATAGCGAAGAGGAGATACGCCTTGTACGCATTAAATTTATATCGGAGGTAGCAAACTAATGGCAGAGGTACGCGCAAAAAAGGCCCTCGGTCAGCACTTCCTGACCGACCTGAACATAGCACGCAAGATTGCGACATCGCTCTCGGGCGGTAGCGCCGAGGCACCCGACAAGGTGCTGGAGGTGGGTTGCGGTATGGGTGTGCTCACACAGTTTCTGTTGGAGCGCAACGACATCGTGACCTATGGTGCAGAGATAGACACCGAGTCGGTGGAGTATCTCCACGCCCACTATCCCGAGTTTGCACCACGCCTCACGGAGGGTGACTTTCTGAAGATGGACCTGCGTGCCGCATATGGCGACAGGCTCAAGATTATAGGCAACTTCCCCTACAACATCTCGTCACAGATATTCTTCAAGGTGCTCGAGAACCGTGACATCGTGCCCGAGTGCGTGGGCATGATACAGAAGGAGGTCGCCGTGCGCTTGGCAGAGCCCCCAGGCTCGAAGGAGTATGGCATCCTCAGCGTATTGCTTCAGGCATGGTACGACATCGACTACCTCTTCACCGTGGGCGAGAAGGTATTCAACCCACCGCCAAAGGTCAAGAGCGCCGTGGTGCGCCTCGTGCGTAACAAGGTCGAGAAGTTGGACTGCGACGAGCAGCTGTTTATAAAGGTTGTCAAGGCATCGTTTGGTCAGCGCCGTAAGATGTTGCGCAACTCGCTAAAGGCTGCCTTTGGCAACTTCGGAGGCAACGAGCATAAGTTCTTCACGATGCGTGCCGAGCAATTGTCGGTTGCAGACTTTGTGGAGCTAACAAACTGGGTTGCAGAGAATAAATAAAGGCTAAAGGGAGTTATTGGGGAGCACACCCCATGTCACTCAGGCGCAGGACAACCTCTCCGTTGTAGCTATCTATAACACCAAATAGTGTGACTATGTCATCTGGCATTCGCTGGGCGGCATAGTCACATCTGTTTAATGTCGCTACGGTGAGCGTGTCACGCCCCGCTACGAAGTGGCGCAACGAAGAGTCGAATGGTCGCTCGGTGGCATCTGCATCGCACCAGGCAAGGGCATCCTCCTCGCTTACGACCTTGACGCCATCCACGCATACATAACTCAGCATATCATCAAAACCGATATCCCCAACTGCGATGCTCTGCGCCACATGATACCTGTCACACAAAATCAAAATATCGAGGCGGTTCGCGAATTCGTTTTCAGATATGCGGTCTACGACATACTCGGCCGTGGGCTCTGCGCCAATCACTATGCGCTCTCCCTCGCGACCGATATACAAGCCCTCGCATCGCAGGCGTACCTCGGAATATAGTGGCACAACGACATCCACACAATCAAAGTCCACCTTGACATCGACACCCGCAGTGCCATCATACACGACAAACGACTTGTACCTCTCGCCGAGCTTATCATTATGCACCACATCACCCTTAATCCATATATCGCCCTTTATGCGCTGGCTACGCTCGTCGGCCAACGAACGAAGATAGGCTATCGAAACCTCACCCTCGACCACCGGGTAAACATTGGGGCGGGAGCATGATAGCGCCACAAGCGCAAGGCTAATATATAACGCAATCCTTTGCATAGCGCAACTTAAGTTGATAACACTCCTTGCCACCGTTATACTTCGCCCACTCAACAATACCCGATAGCGAGACCTCGCCCATTGGTATGGCATCCTCGGCAAAGCGTGCATAGTCGCGCGTATATACCGCCACGCTATCACCCCTCTCGTTCTTAAACCGCGCATAACCCCTCCAGCGCGCATCCTCCAAGAGGTCTCCCGCAAGAGTGTCAACGCTTGTAGATGCAACGAGGTGCACGCCATCAACCTTTACAAGGCGACCGCAATCGTCATCCCCCAACTCCGCAATAGCCACACTTCGAGGTCTCTGCACCTCGACACTACTGCCACGCACAACTACCCTATCCACCGCCTCGCGCGAAGCGAGGTAGCCCACATCGTAACTCTCATACTCCGCAGCCTCGGCACCCACCACGGCCACACCACGCTGATAGGCCATGTAGCACCCATCAAGGCGCAATGCCACCTCCAAGCCCTCGGGATAGTCAGCCGAAAGGGGCGAGATGCCCATCATAACCTCCACGGCACCCGTGCCATCATCCACGACGATGGTGCGGTAGAAGTTATCTTCGCTATCGGAGGAGATGATGCGCCCCACAACCACCACGTCGGCATCGATGCACATAGGGCGCTCGCCTATGATACGCTCCTTGAGGCTCTTGATATCGGTTGTGGGATATGGCAACTGTGGGGTAATATGAGACTCGTCGGTAGCATTATAGCAACCGACGAGCACAAAACATAGTATCGTAAGAAGTAGTTTCATCACTATTTTGAGCCCTTGACCTCCACCCACGAATCCTTCAAGCCGAGGAAGTAGAGGATGCCATCGAGGCCTACAGTAGAGAGCGACTGACGCGCCGTCTCACGCACCTTGGGCTTGGCATGGAAGGCAATACCGAGACCCGCGATGTTGAGCATAGGAAGGTCATTCGCGCCATCACCCACAGCCACAGACTGCTGAATATCAATATTCTCGAACTGACACAACAACCGCAACAACTCGGCCTTGCGTGCGCCATCCACAATCTCACCCGTATAGCGTCCCGTGAGCTTGCCATCCTCAACTTCGAGCTCGTTGGCATAGACATAGTCGAAGCCGAAGCGACTCTTGAGGTAGTTGCCGAAGTAGGTGAATCCACCCGAGAGGATTGCGGTCTTATAACCCACACGCTTCAGGATTGTCATCATGCGGTCAACACCCTCAGTTATGGGGAGGTTTACTGCTATATCCTCCATTACGCTCACGTCCAAGCCCCTCAACAACGCCACGCGCTGCTCGAAGCTCTCGCGGAAGTCTATCTCGCCACGCATAGCGCGCTCCGTAATCTCGCGCACCTCGGCACCCACGCCAGCGCGGTCTGCCAACTCGTCGATAACCTCCGTGCGGATAAGCGTAGAGTCCATATCGAAGCATATGAGGCGGCGCGAACGGCGGAAGATGCCATCCCTCTGAAACGAGAGGTCTACATCGCCCTCCTTCGTAATCTTCATCAACTCATTCTGGAAGTGACCCTTGTCCGAGAGCGTGCCACGCACCGAGAACTCGATGCTCGTCTTGGGTGCTCGCTCATCCTCATCCAGGGGCATGCGACCCGTGAGGCGGTTGATGTCGTCAATGTTGAGTCCTGCGTCGGATATAAGTTTTGTCACGCGCGATATGTGCTCTGCGGTAATCTTGCGACCTACGAGCGTGAGGATGTAGCGATTCTTACCCTGACCCGTTACCCAGCGGCGATACTCCTCCTCGTCGATTGGCGTGAAGCGAATCTGAATGTTCATCTCCGAGGCCTTGAACAGCAACTCCTTCATAATCTGTCCCGAACGCTCGGCGGTAGTCATAAAGAGGATGCCGAGGGTCAGCGACTGATGGATGTTCGACTGGCCGATGTCGAGGATAAATGCGTCGTGACGCGCCAAGATACCTGTCAACGACGATGTCAAACCTGGCTTATCCTCTCCCGAGATGTTTATCTGAATAATCTCTATCTTGTCATTCTTCATATCGCAATGCACTCTAATTTATATCACAACCACAAATATACAAATTTTTGCAATATGTTGTAACACTACATAACCATAAAATTACATCAATGCGTAACTTTCGGGCCAGATGCGAGGATATTTGCGAAAAATAGTTAACTTTGCGTCGTTAAAACTTTTGAACGTTCAATTTAAGCAATTTTTATAGCTATGGAATTAAAGGATATTTTGGCTATCTCGGGTCAGCCCGGCCTCTTCAAGTATGTGGCACAGTCACAGCGTGGCGTTATCGTGGAGTCGCTCCTCGATGGTAAGCGCATGAACGCTGCAGCTACAGCACGCGTAAGTGCTCTCACCGAGATTTCGATGTTCACTGAGGGTGAGGATATTCCTCTTGCAAATGTCTTCACAAACATCTGGAACTACACCGAGGGTAAGGAGGCTATCTCACACAAGGAGTCGGCTGACAAGATCACCGCAGAGTTCGCAAAGGTGTTGCCCGAGTATGACCGCGAGCGCGTACACGTTTCAGATATGAAGAAGTGCTTCGCATGGTACAACCTCTTGGTTAAGGCTGGCTTTACGGAGTTCAAGCTCCCCAGCTACGACGAGGAGGGCGCAGAGGAGTAGTCCCTCAAACGGCCAAAGATGATAGAGGAGTGTCCCACGGGGCACTCTTTTTTTGTTGCGGTAAGAGAGTTTACTAAAAGGAGATAAGGTAGAAGCAACATACATTATCCCCACGACCGAATTTCTTGTCAAAAGGGGTTAGGCTTGGTCTCGACATGAAAATAGCCACCCAGAAAATTTCTTGTCAGAGTGGTGCAGATGTGTCGCTGACATGAGAAATCCCCGGATGGGTAGTACTATGCGTACGTCCCATTCGGGGATTTGATTGAAGCGGCGCAGATGCGCCACTATCACAAGAAATTACATGTGGATGGCGCAACCCAATGCGTCTTCAGCCGCCTCCATAACTGCCTCGTGCATTGAGGGGTGTGCATGGATTGTGCGTGCGATGCGGTGTGCGTTAACGCCAAGCACCTTTGCAAGTGTAGGCTCGCCAATCATCTCGGTAACGTTGTGACCCACGAAGTGAGCACCGAGGAGCTTCTCCTCAGCGTCAAAGATGAGTTTTACGAAGCCATCGCGCTCGCCCGCAGCGGTAGCCTTACCAGATGCGGTATATGGGAACTTACCCACCTTATACTCGATGCCCTGAGTCTTTACCTGTGCCTCGGTCATGCCGACAGAGGCAACCTCGGGAGAGGTGAAGATGCATGAGGGGATTGTAGAGTAGTCCACAGCCTCGGGATTAAGACCGCAGATGTGCTCCACGCAGTGGATAGCCTCAGCCGAAGCGACGTGCGCAAGGGCGGGAGTGGCGATGATGTCACCGATAGCGTATACGCCGTCGATGTTTGTTTTGTAGTGCTTGTCAACCTTAATCTTGTCGCGCTCGATCTCTATGCCGAGCTCCTCAAGACCCATGTCCTCGATGTTAGACTTGATGCCGACAGCCGAGAGCACGATGTCTGCCTCGAGCGTCTGCTCACCCTTCTTACCCTCGATAACGACGTCGCACTTGCCATCCTCGCGCACGGCAACCGACTTAACGGTTGTAGATGTCATAACCGTAGCGCGGAGCTTGCGGAAGGCGCGCTCCATAGCCTTTGCGGTGTCCTCATCCTCAAGGGGCATTATCTGTGGCATATACTCGACAATTGTCACCTTAACGCCCATTGTAGCATAGATGTATGCGAACTCCGAACCGATGGCACCAGAGCCCACGACAACCATAGTCTCGGGCAACTCGGGAAGTACGAGGGCCTCCTTCGATGAGATGATGTGCTTGCCGTCGATAGGCATGAAGGGCATGACGCGGGGGCGTGCACCCGTTGCGAGGATGATGTGATCAGCCTCGTAGTCTACGCCCTCAACCTCCACGGTATCCTCAGCCTTAAGGCGACCGAAGCCCGCGATGACGTCGATATTATTCTTCTTGAGGAGGAACTGAACGCCCTTATTCATGGTTGTTGCCACCATGCGCTCGCGCTCCACCATCTTTGCCCAGTCGGGCTTAACCTCGCCCTCGATGCTTACGCCATACGATGCAGCAGCCTTGCAGTCAGCGTAGACCTGTGCCGAGCGTACGAGAGCCTTGGTGGGAATACAACCCCAGTTGAGACATACGCCACCGGCATCAGCCTTCTCGACGATAGCCACGCGCTTGCCACACTGTGCAGCACGAATAGCCGCAACATAACCACCAGGGCCTGAGCCTATAACGATGATATCATATCTTTCCATAGTAGTGATTCTTTAGTCGGGTTACAGTGCAATTACTTTACCACCTTAAGGATCTCACCCTTGTCAGCAGCTACGGCACGCTTCCAGTTCTCAGAGTAGCCAGGCATCTCGATAATGCCAGGGATATCCTTGCCATTGCCGTTGTCCACGAACTGACCGTTCTCCTCGCCCTTGACGTTACCGTCGATATACTTAACCATTGTATACTTGTCGAGGTCTACCCAGATATTGAAGAGAGTCTGTGCGCACTCTACCGAAAGCTCAGTAGCAACCTTCTGTGCCTTCTTTGCGTTCTTTGCGCTGCCAATCTTTGCGTCCATAGCAGGTACGCACTCAAGCATCTTGTTCTCCCACATGTCAACAACCTCGCGAACGTGCTTGCCTACAACGTTGTAGCGCAAGTATGCGAACTGTGCCACGCGGTTAGTAATCCAGAACATAGAGGTGTCAGAGTACTTAAGCATTGTGCCGTTGCCGTCGCGCAAGCACTCGGGAACCTCAGTAGAGTTAACATAGATAGGGGTAAGAGGTGATGTTGCAGCATCGTCGGTACCGAACCAGAGGATACCTGTCTTGCCAGGACGAGCCTGACCTACAAGCCAGAATGCAGTCTGCTGTGTCGCTGTAGCGCGCTCGTTGCAGTACTCAACGCCGTCTACCTCGAAGTACATAGGACGCCAGCGGTAGGGGCAGCCCTCGCCACCAGCACCGATGTCGGTAGTCATATCCATCTTAGTACCCTCGTAGTGGTCACGCATGCAGTCCATAAGCTGCTTGGGCGATACCTTCTCCACGGGCTTAACCCACAAAGGCATGCGGTTAGCAGGGTTGTGACCCATAGCGTAGTCCTCATACTTATCCATGTCAGCAGCTACAGTGCGGAAGAAAGCCCATACGCGAGCCTCGCAACCACGCATAGCACCGAAATCGAGTGGAGCATATGCCTCAGCAAAGCTGAAGTCCTCGTTTGCACCCTCAAACCAACCGAACTTACGAGCTACATCTGCTACATCGGGAGCGTAGAGACAGTTCTCGGGGTCGTTCCATGGGAATGTAGTGATGCGCGCCTGGTTAGCGTGGCCAGAAACGTAGCCATCAGGGATGCGACGTGCTACCCACACGATACCCTTATCCTGGGGACCCTTGCCGATAAGCTCCATGATCCAAGCCTCCTCGGTGTCTACGAGTGAGAAAGACTCACCCGATGAGCAGTAGCCGTAGGTGTTAGCCAACTCCACGATGATGTCGATAGCCTCGCGAGCGGTCTTTGCGCGCTGCAAGGTGATGTAGATGAGTGAGCCGTAGTCGATGCCACCGTTGGGATCCTCCAACTCGGGACGGCCACCAAATGTAGTCTCTGTGATGAAGAGCGAGTGCTCGTTAGAGTTACCAAGTGTGCGGTATGTCATGGGAGCCTGCTTAATCTTACCGATGTAGCGACCTGTATCCCACTCTGTTACGTCCATCCACTCGGTGTACTTACCAGGTACATGCTGGTAGAGTGTACCATAGAGGCCGTGAGAGTCAGCAGCGTAGGTTACCATGTTTGAGCCGTCGGTAGAAGCACCGCGCGTCACGATGAAGTTTGTACATGCATCAGCCGTGTAAACCGAACCGATGAAAGCGCCCACAAGGGCAGCAAGTTTTAGTAGTCTGTTCATAATGTTTTTTAGGTTATAATTTATTTATTCTCTTGTTATTCACGCTGTTTAGGCATATTAACCTCCAAAGATACAAATTTATTTTGATATAGACCTATTTTTTGGTTGGAATTTACTAATTTTGTGGGCGAAAACATTACCACATTATGACTATCAAGGAGCGACTAAATAGAATATGGGGCACATTGCCCGCGGGCGTGAGCCTTGTTGCGGTGTCGAAGTTCCACCCCGCAGAGCGCGTTATGGAGGCCTACGAGGCTGGCCAGCGCATATTTGGCGAGAGCCGACCACAGGAGATGGCACAAAAGCAGGCTACCCTACCCGCCGATATTGAGTGGCATATGATTGGCCACCTGCAGACTAACAAGGTCAAGATGATTGCACCCTTCGTGTCGCTTATCGCATCGGTAGATTCCGACCGCCTTGTCGAGGAGATTGAGAAGCAGGCATCAAAAAATGAGCGCGTCATCGACATCCTCCTTGAAGTGCATGTTGCCGACGAGGAGACAAAGTCGGGTTGGGATATCGAGGAGTTGCGCTCATACCTCGCCTCAGGTGCTTTGGAGGCTATGTCGCACATCCGCGTGCGTGGCGTTATGACCATCGCCACAAATACTGATGACGAGGCTGTTATTCGCCGTGACTTCCAGGCTATTAAGACTATATTCGAGGAGCTTAAGCCACGCTTTGGCGAGGCGTTCGACACCCTCTCTATCGGCATGTCGGACGACTACCCCATTGCTTTGGAGTATGGCTCGACAATGGTGCGCATAGGCACAGCGATATTTGGTGCTCGCGAATACTAACCACTCACAGGTTATGCGCTACTTCATAGAGTTACAATACGACGGTGCGGGATACTTCGGATGGCAGCGTCAGCCCGACACCGCTACGGTGCAGGGTACCATCGAGGCTAAGCTCTCGATGCTTCGCGGCGTGCCCACAGAGATTGTCGGTGCGGGACGTACGGATACGGGCGTGAATGCCTCGTTCTACACCGCGCACTTCGACTGCGACACCGCCATCGACTGCCAGCAACTTGCCTACAAGCTCAACAAGGTGCTGCCCCACGACATCGCCATAATGCGCATCTACGAGGTAGAGGCCAATCAGCACGCGCGCTTCGATGCCAAGGAGCGCGAGTACACCTACTTCCTCACACCCCGCAAGTCGCCCTTCCGTCGCTACTCGGCATGGCACTACACCGCCAACCTCGACATCGAGGCTATGAACGCCGCGGCACGCATACTCCTTGAGCATGAGGATTTTACATCGTTTGCCAAGCTCAACTCCAACAATAAGACCAACATCTGCCACATCTCGCACGCCGAGTGGGTGGTGGAGGACGATGGCACGCTCCGCTTCACAATTCGTGCCGACCGCTTTCTGCGCAACATGGTGCGCGCCATAGTGGGCACCCTTGTGGATGTTGGTCGTGGTCGCTATACGGTCGAGGAGTTCAACGACATCATCACCTCGCGCGACCTATCACGCTCAAGCGCCGGAGCACCCGCCTGCGGACTATTCCTCTCGAATATAAAATATTAGCAGGCAACGCCCATATAATGACTCGTTTAGCGCAATACATACTCATTATTTCGCTCCTTTTTTGTGTGACCTCGCTATCAGCGCAGAGTTCGCTAAACAAAAAGGAGCGCACCGCCATTGCCTCAACCCTACAGAGCATAACATTGCCCGAGGTTGCGGGAAGCTATGTCAAGGTCAACGAGGTACGCATACGCAACCGCAAGGTGGAGGTTAAGGCCTCGGCCGAACTCGCCTACTACCCCATGCGCCACGAGAGCATCAAGCGCATATACGACAGCGTGCGCAACGCCCTACCCGAGAAGTATCGCAACTACGACCTATCCATATACTCAGATGGCAGGCTTATCGACCATCTCATACCCCAATACTACAACCCCACCCACATTTCAAAGTCGTTTACATACAGGGAGGGAGTACCACTAATCACGCGTTCAAGTGAGATATCTCAACCCACCAACGGCCTACAAAACAGGCATATAGCCCTATGGCAGAGCCACGGCCGATACTATAAAAACAAGGTGGACGACTGGTATTGGCAACGCATACGCCTGTGGGAGACCGTCGAGGACCTATACACGCAGAGCTACGTCATACCCTACATCGTGCCTATGCTCGAGCGCGCGGGAGCAAACGTACTCCTACCACGCGAGCGAAGCATGCGCACCGAGGAGGTAATCCTTGATAACGACGAGGGCATATCACCCGCCATATACCGCGAGACAAATGGCGCAACGGAGTGGAAGTCTGCGGGCATGGGCTTTGCCCATCTGCATGAGGTATACCCCACGGGCCACAACCCATTTGCTGATGGCACAGCGCGCATGATAGCAACGACATCGGATGAGGCTAATGTTGCGACTGCGACATGGGGAGGCACCATCCCCACCGCGGGCATATACACCCTCTACATCTCATACTCCTCGCTCGCAAATAGCGTCAGCGATGCCCACTACACCGTGCACGCCTCGGGTGCCGACCACACCTTTACCATTAACCAGAAGATGGGTGGCGCGATGTGGATAGCCCTCGGCGAGTTCTACTTCGAGGCGGGCGAGCATGAGCGACTTGTGACCCTTTCGAACTACTCCACGGAGCAGGGTGTGGTGAGTGCCGACGCCATAAAGATTGGCGGTGGCATGGGTAACATAGGTCGCAGCGCCAACGCGTCAGATACGATAACCATAGCCAACACGAGTGGTTATCCCCGATTCACGGAGGGTGCGCGCTACTGGTTGCAGTGGTCGGGATTCCCCACCGATGTCTACTCGCCCAAGGATAATACCGACGACTACAAAGAGGACTATATGTCTCGCGCACACTGGGTTAACCACCTTATGGGAGGTAGCGAGAACCTCGCCGACAGCCTCGGCAAGCGCATACCCATAGACCTCACACTCGCCATGCACTCCGATGCTGGCGTGAGGGATAACGACGACATCGTGGGCACACTCGGCATCTACTGCACGCGCGACAATAAGGGCAGGTTTGCCCAGAGCACCTCACGCCTACGCTCGCGCGACCTCACGGACATCATAATGACACAGATTGTCAGCGACATACGCACTCTGCACGAACCCAACTGGAAGCGTCGTGGCATGTGGGACAGAGCCTACTACGAGGCACGCATACCAAGTTGCCCGACGATGCTCCTTGAGCTGCTCTCGCACCAGAACTATGGCGACATGAGCTATGGTCTCGACCCCACCTTCCGCTTCGACGTGAGCCGTGCGATATACAAGGGTATACTGCGCTACATCGCCTCGCAGTACGACTTCGACTATGTGGTGCAACCTCTACCCGTGCAGAAGTTCAGCGTGGTGCTTGATGGCAACACCGCGCACCTCGCATGGCAACCTACGCCAGACCCCCTCGAGCCCACGGCCGAGGCGGAGTACTATATATTATATACGCGCGTGGATAGCGGAGGCTTCGACACGGGTCGTCGCATAGATGGCACCTCAACAACCGTAGAGCAGGAGACCGACCACATATACAGCTACCGCATAACTGCCGTTAACGCCGGTGGCGAGAGTTTCGACTCGGAGACCCTCTCGGCATGCTGTACCTCTCACTCGAAAGGCGATATACTCGTCGTAAATGGCTTCACGCGCACATCTACTCCCCAGCGCATATCCACCGACTCGACCGCGGGCTTCGTGCATACCCACGATGGTGGCGTGCCCTACATCTCGGATATATCGTTTATCGGTGAGCAGACCATATTTGACCGCAAGCTAAACCGCTCGGAGGATGAGCGCAACGCCCTCGGCACATCGCGCAGCGACTTCGAGACAAAGGTTATCGCGGGTAACACCTTCGACTACCCCGCACTTCATGGTGCATCCATCACAGAGGCGGGCTACTCCTTCTCTTCGACCTCTGCAAGTGCAGTGGAGGCGGCTATGGTAAACCTCAACGACTTCCACGCCGTAGACCTTATCCTTGGCAAGCAACGCACAACGACCATAGGTCGCAACACCACCGAGCGCCATGAGGCACTCCCCGAGGCGTTGCAACGCGCACTACGCACCTACGCCGAGGCGGGAGGAGCACTCCTCGTTACGGGAGCATACGCCCTCACCGACCTCTACGAAGATGCCACAGCCGAGGACATAGCCTTTGCCAAGGAGGTGCTACACGCAACATTTAGCGGTGCAGAGACCAAGACACAAAGAGTTATAACGCCCATAAGCCTCGCGCTAAAGCGCAAGACAAACACCGCACTTATTGGCGAAGTGGAGTTCAACACCGAGCTCCGAAGCGATATATACGCCGTGGAGGCGGTAGACATCGTATCGCCCGTGGGCGAGGGTGCACACACCATACTCCTCTACGACACCGACTCTTCGGCAGCCGTAGCCTATGCGGGAGACTACCGCACGATTGTCGTGGGCTTCCCCTTCGAGACAATAACCCTTGAGCAAGAGCGCAACCGCATGATGGCAAAGTGCCTCGACTACCTAATCTCGGAGCACAAAAGCTACGAAACACCCGCTAGTGAGGTCGAGAGTCCCAAACGAAAAATAAAAGTAATAGACAGACGATGAAACTATCACGCCAGAATATCAGAACTTTGGCCATGCCCTTCGCCATGATTGTGGGCATAGCGCTATGCCGTCCCCTGGGCGTTGTCGAGGAGGTGACCGAGCACACCCTCACGCCAATACTCATCGCGGCGATGCTCTTTATAACCTTCTGCCGTGTCGACATTCGCCAAATGCGCCTCGAGTGGTCGCACCTGTGGATGTTGCTCATACAGTTCGTCGGTGCCACGATTGTCTACTATGCAGTGACACCCCTTCTGGGTGAGATAGTAGGTCAGGGCGCCATGATATGCGTGATGGCACCCATAGCCATGGCATCGGTTGTGATTGGCGGAATGCTCGGTGGCAACGTGACGATGATGGTGACATATAGCCTTGTCTGCAACCTCGTCACAGCGATTGTAGCACCCTACATGCTCCACGCCTTTGGCGACGGCAGTTGCACCTTCATGCAGATTATCGCGCGCGTAGCACCAACGCTTGTTGCACCCTTCGTGGTGGCGCAGTTCTGTCGATGGATACTCCCAAAGGTCGCAGCATGGTTTGCATCGCACTCGTCGATATCGTTCTACCTATGGCTCATATCACTAATCCTCGTCATGGGTCGCACAACCATATTTATCCTGGACAACCAGAGCGCCAGCCTTAAGGTGGAGATTGAACTCGCCATTGTAGCCCTTGTGCTCTGCATAGCACAGTTCAGGGCGGGTCACTACCTCGGTCGCTATACGGGAGATGTTGTGGCAACGACGCAGTCCGTAGGTCAGAAGAACACCATCTTCGCTATATGGCTCTCGCTCAACTTTCTCAACCCCATTGCCTCAATCGCCCCTACGGCATATATCGTGTGGCAGAACCTCATCAACAGCTGGCAGATGTGGAAGCACGAGAACAGGAAGCGATAGCCACATGGCTCTATTATTGCAGTGTAGCGGGGTGTATAACCTTAAAACACTGCAATTATGACACTATCTACTTTTGCCACGGCGCTTATCACCATCGTTGAGCTGCCATACGCCTACGACGCCCTCGAGCCCTATATCTCGGCAGAGACGCTACACTACCACCACGACAAGCACTATGCGACATACGTCGCCAAGCTAAACGAGCTTATTGAGGACACGCGCTATGCCTCGATACCCCTCGAGGAGATTGTGCGCACCAGCGATGGCGCCATCTTCAACAATGCCTCACAGGCCTGGAACCACGTATTCTACTTCGAGCAGTTTGCACCCCGCGCACAGCACCACCCAACGGGAGCACTTAAGCGCGCCATAGTCGAAGAGTTCGGCTCGGTAGAGGCACTCAAGGAGCGCATGACGACACAGGCCACAACACTCTTTGGTTCGGGCTGGACATGGCTCGCAGCAGACCGAGATGGCAGACTCTACATCATCTCGAAACCCAATGCTGGCACACCCCTAACGGACGACCTCACGCCACTTCTGGCAATAGATGTGTGGGAGCACGCCTACTATATCGACTACCGCAATATGCGCCGCAACAGCATCGAGGAGATGTGGAAGGTTGTCGACTGGCGAATAATAGACGAACGTTACAACGCGATTTTTGCGGTTTAAAATACCAACACCACTGCGCCCAATTTCTTGTCAGAAGTCGTGCTATGTGGTGCCAAATGAAAGAACCCCGGATGGGTAGTACTATGCGTACATCCCATTCGGGGTTCTGAGTTTGGTGCCGCAGAGTGCGGCTTATCACAAGAAAATTACTTGATTACGACAAGAGGCTGATCCGCCGCTACAGTATCACCCTCAGCTACCAACAAGCCAAGAACCTCACCTGCGTAGTCTGATGAGATAGAGTTCTCCATCTTCATAGCCCCGAGGATCATAACCTCCTGACCTACGGTAACCTTATCGCCAGCCTTAACCTTAATCTCGATAACGCGACCAGGGAGTGGTGCATTCACAGTGTTGCCATCAGCAGCTGTAACCTTGCGCTCAGCAACCTCTGCGCCATCGTCCTCCATAGAGTCTGCAACCTCGATAAGGATAGCGTCAGCAGCTACAGTGTCACCCTCGGCAACGAGGATCTGCTTAACGAAGCCTGCGTAGTCGGTAGTGATAGAGTTCTCCATCTTCATAGCCTCGAGGATCATTACCTCGTCACCAGCATTAACCTTGTCACCCACCTTAACCTTGAGCTCGATAACGCGACCAGGAAGTGGTGCGCATACGGTCTTACCAGTTACGGGGCGCTTAGCACCTGCACCTGCACCAGCCTTAGCGCTCTCAATCTCGATGATAACGCCCTCAGCCTGTACGGTGTCACCCTCCTTAACGATGATCTGCTTAACGCGACCAGCGAAGTCCGAAGTGATAGAGTTCTCCATCTTCATAGCCTCGAGGATAGCAACCTCCTGACCTACGGTAACCATATCGCCCACCTTAACCTTGAGCTCGATAACACGGCCAGGAAGTGGTGCGAGGATAGTGTCGCCAGTGATAGGCTGAAGCTCTACAGCCTCCTCCTTCTTCAATGATGGATCTGCAGCAACCTTCTCGGCGTATGCAGCCTCCTTGATGCCTGTGAGGTATGCCTTAGCAACCAATGGGAACAACTCGAGCAAGAGCTCCTCCTTCTCGTTCTCTGCCAAGAGCACGCCACCAGCCTTCTCCAATACGGGGTTAGGCTGCTTCTGATACTTAGATGTATCGTAAGGACGCTCCTCTCTAAAACCACAAATCTTCTCGCGGAAGTCCTCTGAAATCTTAACGGGAGTACGGCCGTAGTCACCCTTCACGAGGCCTACGAACTGAGCCGACTTATTTGTATACATAGCACGACCTGCCTTCTCGTCCATAGCGCAGTTAACAGCCTGTGCACCCACGATCTGTGAAGTAGGCGTTACGAGGGGTGGAAGACCCGCTGCGAGACGTACGGGAGGAATGAGCTCCATAGCGCGTGGAAGGATATCCTCAGCGCCGAGCTGCTTGAGCTGTGCCACCATGTTAGAGTACATACCACCAGGGATCTCAGCATCCTGAACGAGCTTGTTAGGCGCGGGGAAGCCGAAGTATGCCTCGATAGCCTGTGATGCTACCAAGAGCTCATCCCAGTTCTCCTCCTGGGCAGCCTTCACGCAACGGTCGAGCAATGCGTCAACCTCAGCGGGAACCTCGTCAGTGAGGGGGTTGAAGGGCTTTGGAAGGGGCTTCTCTGCACCGAATACAGAGAGCTCAAGCTCCTTGCGGATATCCTTCAACTCTACGTTAATCTTTGCCACAGCCTCCATGTTTGCACCAAGCTCGATGCCCAACTTCTTACAGAAGAGGTATACAAGCTCTACTGCGGGAGCACCTGTGCCACCACCAAACCACCAGCAGTTAGTGTCGACGATGTCAACACCCGCTACGATAGCTGCGTATACTGAACCGAGGCCATAGCCAGGAGTACAGTGTGTGTGGAAATCAACAGTTACGCCGAGCTCCTTCTTCAAGAGCTTGATGAGGCCTGCAACGCGTGCGGGAGGAATAAGACCCGACATATCCTTGATGGTGATCATGTCAGCGCCGAGCTCTGCCATCTGTCGAGCCTTATCCAAGAAGTACTCGTCTGTAAATACTTTGTCGTGCTCCTCGCCGTCAGAGTACTTAGGATCTACGGTGTAGCAGACTGCGCAGTCAGCGATACCGCCATACTGCTTGATATACTTGATTGTTGACTTAACGTTGTCTACGTCGTTCAAAGCGTCGAAGATACGCATGATGCCCAAACCGCTCTCGATAGCGTTGCGAGAGAAGCCGTCGATAATCTCGTCAGTGTAGGGAGCATAACCAAAGAGGTTACGGCCACGCGAGAGCGCTGTGAGCTTCGATACATCGCCCACTGCCTTCTTGATGGTCTCGAGACGAGTCCAGGGGTTCTCATTGAGGTAGCGCATCACAGAGTCGGGCACTGCACCGCCCCAAACCTCCATAGCGTAGAAGCCTGCATCCTTGTAGTAAGGAAGACAGCGGTCTACCTGCTGCTGAGTCATACGTGTTGCGAAAGATGACTGCTGGCCATCACGCAAGGTAAGATCACGAATTTTAAGGATCTTTGTCATAGTTGTACAATTAGGTTTATTAGTTAGTTTTAAGTCGTTCAAAGGTTGTTCTATTTTTCGAATAACAAATTTAAGCAATATTTTCCCGAAAAACAAATATTTTTCTAAAAAAGTAC
>JAZRAT010000041.1:0-6042 GCA_045634725.1 Alistipes sp.
TCAGGTACATCAGGCGAGAAGTGTGTTATGAACGGCGTTATGCAGTTCTCAGTTCTCGACGGCTGGTGGGTTGAGGGCTACAAGGAGGGTGCTGGCTGGATGCTTCCTATGGAGCGTTCATTCGCTGACCAGCGCTTCCAGGATGAGCTCGATGCAGAGATGATCTACAACACTATCGAGGAGCAGATCGTACCTTTGTACTACGACCGCGACAAGGATGGCGTACCTCACAAGTGGGTTCACGCTGTTAAGAAGTGTGTTGCCGACATCGCATCTAACTTCACAATGAACCGTCAGCTTATCGACTACGAGGAGCGCTTCTACAACAAGCTCGCAGCGCGTAAGGGCCTCATCGTTGACAACAACTACTTGATGGCTCGCCAGATTGCAGCATGGAAGCGTAAGGTATCTGCAGCGTGGGACAACATCGCAATCCTCGATGTTAAGCGCGCGGAGATCGAGTCTGAGGCAATGTATGTAGGTAAGAAGTACCGCTTCGAGCTTACTATCGACCTCGCAGGCTTGAACAAGGAGGATATCGGCGCAGAGCTCGTTGTGGCTACTCAGATTGAGGCAGGCCAGGCAGCTAACGTTGTTGAGACACGTCGCTTGAGCGTCGTAGCCGAGGAGGGTAACACTGTTACCTTGGCTTTGGACTACGCTCCCGAGCAGACAGGTATGTTCGACGTGGCATTGCGTATCTTCCCATCTAACGACAAGCTCGAGCACCGTATGGACTTCGCGCTCGTTAAGTGGGCATAATCCTAAGCACACAATTAGGACAACCTATATAGAGAGTGCCGTTGATAGCAATATCGACGGCACTCTCGCTTTATAGCAACCCCTCGAAGCACCTGCATATGAAGGCGGGAACTATCGAGCGTGTATCCTTGGCCGTGGGCGAAGTTGACCTCTCGAGTATATCCTCCACGAAGCGCTCGGCACTCGCCACAACCTCTCTATGCGTTGTCACGGCCATTATCTCGCGGTTGTGGTATAAACTACGAGCATCGAGATTAGCACTACCCACCACCACCCTTGCACCATCCACTATTGCGAGTTTGGCATGGAGAAATGCGCCACGACAGATGCGAACATCTACGCCCCGCACCACCGCCTCGGCAATATGGCGACGCATGACATTATCCAACAACCATATATCGCACCTCTCGGGCACAAGGAGCGTGACACGCACACCTCGCTCCACGGCACGCGCGAGCATATCCATAACCCTCGCGGGTGGCATAAAGTAGGGCGTTGCAAATATCAGCGAGGTCTGCGCCTCTTCGAGCGTCTCGCGCAACAACTCCGCCATGGCACGACCGCCCCTACTCTCCGACCACACCACCTCAAATCCCGAACGGCGATACGACATGGGCACCTCG
Source organism: Alistipes sp. (assembly GCA_045634725.1). GTDB lineage: Bacteria > Bacteroidota > Bacteroidia > Bacteroidales > Rikenellaceae > Alistipes. The sequence goes on from JAZRAT010000041.1 coordinate 1,386, forward strand.
CAGTCGATGCCCTCACTAACATATGCATCGTAGTCGAAGAGCCCCTGTATTGCACGCACCACGTCACCCGTAAGGCGTAACTGAACGTCGTACCAGCGTCCCAAGGCGTTGCCCACGGCATACCTGTCTGCGATGTTTATACCTCCGATGTGAGCAATGCTACCATCTATGATTGCCATCTTGCGATGGTAGCGACCATGGCGCAGAAGCGTATGACTTTGCAACTCTACACCACTCGTTTCCAATACCTTACGCAACTTCGCACTCAGCGAGCGCGAGCCATAGCCATCGACAATAAGGCGTACACGCAGACCCTGACGCGCCTTGCGACCGAGGATGTCGGCAAAGAGTCGCCCTGTGCGGTCGCTGGCAAAAATGTAGTACTCCATGTCGATTGTTTCGCGCGCACGTTGCAGATCGGCAATGAGCGAACTGAATATCGCAGAGGGAGAGATAAGCAACTGCTGGGCGCAATCGTGACACTTTGGGTGGTTACGCATAGGAATAATCTATTTTAGTTGGTTGATTTGGCCATTCCGGCATACTTTGTGCCAAAAAAATTTGTTCTTTCAAAAATTTGAAGTACCTTTGTAGAGTATTTAGAGGAGGTATCGTTTAGGGTACAGAGGGAGTTCTAATCTTTGACCAGATTGGAATTCATATTTTTTTTGTACCTGGCGCAAACTTCATGAAAGAGACAAAATTAAAAAAACAGATATTATGAGCAACGAAATTATCTACCTCACAGCTGAGGGTATGAACAAACTTAAGGAGGAGCTCCACCACATGGTATCGGTAGAGCGTCCCGCCGCTGCTGCCGCAATCGCTGAGGCACGCGACAAGGGTGACCTCTCGGAGAATGCAGAGTATGATGCAGCACGCGAGGCACAGGGCCTCTTGGAGATGCGCATCGCACAGCTCGAGCAGACACTCACCAAGGCGCGCATCATCGATGAGTCAAAGATTGACACCTCGAAGGTGCAGATCTTGAGCCGTGTTAAACTCTTGAACCACAACGTAAAGCGCGAGGTTGAGTACACCATCGTATCGGAGAACGAGGCAAACTTGCGCGAGGGTAAGCTCGCTATTGGCACACCTATCGCTAAGGCTTTGCTTGGCAAGAAGGTCGGCGAGGTTGTCGAGGTTCAGGTTCCCGCGGGCATGCTCAAGCTTGAGATTTTGAACATCTCGATCTAAGAGTACAGGCTGCATAAAACGAATTACCCCTTCCACTGAGGAAGGGGTTTTAATTTATATATAAGGTTGGTGCGCTAACATACATTAGCGGTAAACCCCAATTTCTTGTCAGAAGTCGTGAGATGTGGTGCATCACAAAAGAAACCACCTTGGGATAGTACATAATAGTACAGCCCAAGGTGGTTTACTTTTAGGGATGTGCCGCAGATTGCGGCTTATCACAAGAAATTGAATTACCAGTTGAGTATCTTACGGAAATCATACTCCTCAGGGTTAGGGAGGTACGCCTTGGCTGCCTCGTAATCCGCGGGAGTGATGTAGTGCATAAGGTTGTCGATAACCTGGTGAATCTTGTCTGCGTTGATGTCTACGAGACGTGGAGGAATCTTGCCTGTCTCGGGATCCTGAAGGTCCTTGAGGTAGAGAGGAGATACGTAACCCTCCTGGCTGATGTAAACCATACAGCCGGTCTTACCCTCAGAGAAGAGCTTGTAAACACCCATACCGAGCTGTGAGCAGTATACGAGGTCGAAAGCACAAGGAGTCTGGCAACGTACCTCGTAGCCAATCTCTACGGGACGAGACTTAACCTTGATGCCGAGAGCCTTGCAACGCTTCTCGAGGAGTGTGTTAAACATCTCAGCCTTAGATACCTTACCGAGCTCGGGGTGACCGTGGTCGTCGTATGAGAACTGGATACCAGACTTGAGAATCTCCTCCTGGTCGAGTGCGTGGAACACACCCTCAGATACCATCGCTACGCCGTAGTCCATCTTGAGGAGCTTACGCTTAACGATAGCCGAGATGATGAGGCTGATGATCTTGTCGATGGTGATCTTTGTCTTGTTGAACATCTCGGGGATGATGATCATTGGGTAGTGACAAGCAGATGCGATACCGAATGCGAGGTGACCTGCCGAGCGACCCATGGCTGCTACTACGAACCAGTTAGCCGATGTACGAGCGTCGTTGTATACAGCGCGACCGATTACCGAGCCAGCATTCTTTGCAGACTGGTAGCCAAATGTAGGCATACCTGCGGGCAATGGAAGGTCGTTATCGATGGTCTTGGGAACGTGGATGTTCGCGATAGGATACTGCTTAGCCTCGAGGAACTTAGCGATGCGGTTTGCTGTAGAAGCGGTGTCGTCACCACCCACAGTTACCAAAAGTTTGATGTTGTTCTCCTTGAAGAAGTCGAGGTTGAAGTTCTTCTCGAAGTCCTCATCAGTGGGCTTGAAACGGCTCATAGTGAGGTATGAACCACCCTGATTGAAGATGTAATCTACGCGGAACATATCGAGGTCCTCGAAGCGGGGATTGGGGTTGAAAAGACCCGAATAGCCGTAGTGAAGACCGATAACACGATAACCCTTTGCAAGGAATGTCTTGGCTACAGAGCCAACAACGGTGTTCATACCAGGAGCAGGACCGCCACCAGTGAGAATTGCAATAGCCTCTTTCATAATGTTTTGTTTTATGTTGTTAAAGTTATTCGTTCAATACTACAAAGATAATAAATATTTTTAGGAATAACAATTTTTTCGTCAAAATTCCTTTTTTTCGCAAATATTGTGTAACTTTACGACAACGGAAAACACTTAACACTTGACGACTATGAGACATATTTCGCTCCTCGTAGCATCACTCTTTGTGCTCAACACCGCCATGGCTGATGAGCCCTTCAACGGTCGCATCACGCGTGCCGATGGCTCGGGCATCAAGGCCACAGTGCGCGTTGTGGGTAGCGACAAACATACACGCGCAGATGGCAAGGGTCGCTTCGGCCTTACAAACATTAAGCCCGACGACACACTGCAATTCATCTATAAGCGCGACACACTGACCATACCCCTCGAGGGTCGCCGCAGCATCGAGGTAGAGTGGCTGGAGGAGGGCCGAGTATACCATGCCGAGGAGTCGGAGGAGCTTATGAACTTCGGCTTTGGCTATGTCAACCGTCGTGAGAGTACCGACTACTCATCGGGCATTTCGGGCGACAGACTTCGCGCCACGGGTTGCAGTAACCTGCAGGATGCCATTATGATATGCTACCCTGGGTTGAGATATATCAATGGTGAGCTGTGCCTTATGACGCAGAACTCGATAAATAGTAGCTCTGCGGTGCTGGTGCTGTGCGACGGCATCGAGACCCGTCTGGAGCTTATCAGCGTCTATGATGTAAAGTCTGTGGAGATTATCAAGGGCTCGAATATGTATGGCTTCAGGGGCGTTAATGGCGTGGTGCTTGTTACCACGATGACCGCGGAGGATGCCATCAAGAGAGAGAGGTAATAATTAGCGAGGTTAAAGAAATTAGGGAGTTTAGCAGTCAGTACTAAACTCCCTAAATTCGTTAGAGTCACCCTATTATTATCCCCACAACCCAATTTCTTGTCAGAAGGGTGCCGAGTGCAACACTCGGCAAAAATGCCGTCTATGGGTAGTACTTAGGTGTACATCCCATTGACGGCATTTTTTGTTAGGGGCCGCAATCGACCCCTTATCACAAGAAATTACTTTGTGCGGTTGATGTATGAATTGTAACGCCACTTAGCATTCTCCTCCGCTGCCTCGAAGAGCTGCTCCGCCTCTGCGGGGAAGGCCTTCTTAAGAGATGTGTAGCGCACCTCCTTCATGAGGAAGTCGCGGAACTTGCTCCAATCGGGCTCCTTAGAGTCCATAACGAAGGGGTTCTTACCCTCAGCCTCGAGCTGGGGGTTGTAGTGCCAGAGGTGCCAGTAACCACACTCCACAGCCTGCTTACCGATGGTCTGTGTACGTGTCATACCGCCCTTGATACCGTGGTTGATACATGGTGCGTAGGCGATGATGAGTGATGGACCAGGATATGCCTCAGCCTCCTTAAGCACGTTGAAGAGCTGCTGCTGTGAAGCACCGATAGATACCTGTGCTACATATACATAGCCGTAAGTCATGGCGATAGCACCGATATCCTTCTTGCGGATGCGCTTACCTGCAGATGCGAACTTTGCCACAGCACCGATAGGTGTAGACTTAGAAGACTGACCACCAGTGTTAGAGTAAACCTCAGTATCAACGATAAGGATGTTCACATCCTCGCCCGATGCGAGAACGTGGTCAACACCGCCGAAGCCGATGTCGTAACCCCAACCGTCACCACCGAAGATCCACTGTGACTTCTTAACGAGCCAATCCTTGTACTCTACGATAGTCTTACAAGCCTCGCACTGGCAAGCCTCGGCCATAGGCAAGAGGCGAGCGCTAATCTCGCGAGACTGTGCTGCGAGGTGACGAGCGTCAATCCACTCCTGCATTACGCCCTTGAGCTCCTCAGAGCAGCAGTTGCACTCAGCGATAGCCTTGCGCATAACATCTGCCAAAGCCTCACGAATCTTCTCAACACCCACGCGCATACCGAGACCGAACTCTGCGTTATCCTCGAAGAGAGAGTTAGCCCATGCGGGACCCTGACCCT
>JAZRAT010000042.1:0-12146 GCA_045634725.1 Alistipes sp.
TGCTACTCCAATTTGTCTTCCTAAGACCGCTTGGCCTCCGACTTGTTCTCAATCTTGTCTACCACCTCGCAACCGCCATAGTAACGTGCTGCGGGATAGCCCTCTGCATATTTGTTTGTGCATACCGAGCCCATGGCAGCCATCACCTGGTCGCTAACGAAGTTCTCCGATGCGATGAGCTCGATGCCCTTAGTCTGACGTGAGCGCTCCTCGGCGATCAAGTCAAAAATCTGTGAATCCTTATTCATTTTGGTTATAGTTTAGTTTATTATTATCTTTTCCAATCAACAAAGTTATAAAAAAATTAGCAAAACCACCAAATTTTTCTCAACTTAATGTAATTAATTCACCCTATTTCGCACACTGCGTGGACTCTTTTACTACAACTCTTATACCCAAAAACCTTTGCATGGTGGCATAAGTGGAGTAGAAACAAAAAAAAAGAACCAGCCCGAGGACTGGTTCATTCTGTTTATAGTGGGGGACTATGCCTTGAGTTTGTCGATAAACGACTTGTTGACGATAACCTTCACGGCGCGGTGCAGAACGCGAAGCTCTACGGGGGTGCCACCATGAAGCTCTCCATCAATCTCAAGGTCTATCTCTGGCGACGACTCTATGCGTATCTTGCTACCCTGAAGGTGTTGTACGTGGCCGATAGAGTATATCTCGCCATTGAAGAAACGGCGCAAGCGGAAGACGACATGCCACCAGTGGATGGGCTTGATAAGCGTAACATCCAACAATCCATCATCGGCAACAGACTCGGGCAACTGCTGGATACCGCCACCGTTGTACTTACCTACGCCAATAGCCGAGCTAAAGAGCAGGTTGTTATACATGAGCCTGTCATCGACCCATATCTTCACGCCTGTGGGCTTATATCTGAAGAAGGTGTTTATAAGCGCACGAATATAGAAGCCTGCGCCCTTCTTTTTCTTGTCGTTGCCGTTCATCATTTGTCCGCGCTTGATGACTGCGGCATCGAAACCCACGCCCGCAACATTTGCCATGTAGCGTGTTTGGCGGTAGCGCGATTCCTCATACTCCACCGCTGCGACATCCTGCAAGAAGGTGTAGCCCTCCTTGATGGCGCGTATAACGGCCGAGTAGCGTGTGGGAAGACCATACATTCGTATCCAATCGTTACCAGTACCCACGGGAATAACGGCAATGGTAACTTCGGATGTATCAACGCACTTCTGGATGAATAGTCCGTTGATTACCTCATGCAGTGTGCCGTCGCCGCCCGCAACCATGATATGGCGGTATCCCAAGGTGATGGCCGAGACGGTAAGCTCCGTGGCGTGGTGCTTATGCTCGCTAAATACAGCCTCGCACGATATGCCATTGTCGCGCAACAACTTCGATATAAGAGGGTAGTCGTCAAGCCCCTTTCCTGAACCGGAAATGGGGTTGACGACTAAAAACCACTTGGCGCCCTTCTCGGCGCTGTTATTCAAGGTATGCTCTTTCATACCTGCAAAAGTTTAATTACTTCTTGGGAGCGTTCTTGATGGTGTTGAGCAAGAAGTCGTAGAACTTCTCCACTGAAGCGATGTTAACCTTCTCATCGGGTGAGTGGGGATAGCAGATGGTAGGACCGAACGAGATCATGTCCATGCCGGGATACTTCGCACCGATGATACCGCACTCCAAGCCTGCGTGGATAGCAGTTACCGATGGCTTAACACCATAAAGCTTCTCGTATGACTCGAGCATAGTGTGCAAGATAGGTGACTTCATGTTGGGGTTCCAACCACTGTATGAGCCTGAAAGCTCAACATCTGCACCTGCCAACTCGAATACTGAAGAGATAGCACCAGCCAACTCACCCTTCTCTGTGTCTACTGATGAGCGCAACAAGCACTTAACCTCGATAGCCGAGCCGTTAGATACAACGATAGCCAAGTTTGAAGATGTCTGCACGAGGTTCTCCATAGCGATAGACATGCGCTGTACGCCGTTGGGGCAGCCACATACCGCACGAATCAAAGAGTGTGACTCGAGGTGTGGGATAATCATCTTAGGACACTCAACCTCCTCTGCGAAGATCTCGATAGAGTCCTCTATGCCCTCGAACTCCTTGATGATAACCTTCTCGTAAGTCTTAACATTAGCCTCGAAGATAGCTTTCTCAGCCTCGCGTACTACAACCACTGCCCATGCCTCGCGTGGGATAGCGTTGCGCATGTTACCACCCTCTACTGAAGCGAGCTCCAAGCCGTATGACTCAGTCTCCTGACGCAACAAGCGGAACAATACCTTGTTAGCGTTAGCGCGCTGTGTGCCAATCTGGATACCAGAGTGACCACCCTTAAGGCCCTTAACAGTAACCTTGTATGCAGCAAACTTACCCTCGAGAGGCTGCTCACGATACTTCAAAGTAACGTTTACATCCATACCACCAGCGCAACCTACATACAACTCACCCTCAGTCTCAGAATCGAGGTTGAGCAAGATGTCGCCCTTGAGCAAACCGCTCTTAAGACCAAATGCACCATCCATGCCTGTCTCCTCGGTAGCTGTGAAGAGGCACTCCAATGGACCGTGTACGAGGTCAGCATCCTCCATAGCAGCCATAGCAGCAGCCAAGCCGATACCGTTGTCAGCACCAAGAGTTGTGCCGTTAGCTGTTACCCACTCGCCATCGATATATGCCTCGATGGGGTCGGTAGAGAAGTTGAACTCCTTGTCGTTGTTCTTCTGTGGCACCATGTCGGTGTGTGCCTGAAGGATGATGCCCTTGCGGCCCTCCATGCCAGGAGTTGCGGGCTTGTAAACGTATACGTTCTGTGCCTCGTCAACCTTGTGCTCGAGGCCGAGCTCCTCTGCCCACTTCACGATGTATGCGCGGATGGCGTCCTCTTCGTGTGAGGGATGGGGAATCTCACAAATAGCAGCAAAGTGCTTCCACACCAATGCTGGCTTCAAACCTTTCAAATTCTTGTCCATAATCACTTAATTTATTAGTTGTTATTTTTTGAGTTCAAATTTATGTCCACATTTTTCACATTCTACCGAGCCGTACTCCTTCATTAACAATTCCTCGCTATTACAATTTGGACAATAGATATCATCATAATATATACCACCCCATTTAATGAACAATTCCTCTTCCTTTGAAAATCGGAAACTATCAATGTCATACCACTCATCGAACTTATCCAAATCTTCGATATATCGGCTAACAATCTCCTCGCCATATCTTTCAATAAGTATATCATATAGTGTACGGACAATACTACACATACCCTCCTCATTGATATTACCGCAATAGATGGCAGATGACTCATTCTCCCAAGTTGAGTTATCTATGGTGAGACCCTTATATGAATACAAAATTAAATCATTGTATTTAGTAATTTCAATGTCAGTATTCATATCATTTATGTTTTATAAGTTATTTCTACGATGCGTTGTTACTATTTTGTTACTCTTTGTTCGAGTGCTTGAGGCTATTCTCAAGCTCCTCGCGCTTGTCGAACGCATCGACGATGTACTTCACCAATCTGTGGCGCACGATGTCGCGCTTGTCGAACTCCACAATGCCTATGCCGTCGATGTTCTTGAGCGTATCCATTGCTCGCGTAAGGCCGCTATCCGAACGGCGGGGTAGGTCAATCTGTGTGACGTCGCCCGTAACGATGAACTTGGCGTTGCGTCCCATACGCGTGAGGAACATCTTAATCTGCGAGAGCGTTGTATTCTGCGCCTCATCCAAAATCACAAAGGCATTATCCAGTGTGCGACCACGCATATATGCCAAAGGCGCAATCTGCACCGTGCCCTCCTCGATATACTTCTGCAACTTCGCAGGGGGTATCATGTCGTTGAGCGCATCGTAGAGTGGCTGCAAATAGGGGTCGAGCTTCTCCTTCATATCGCCAGGCAAGAAACCGAGCTTCTCGCCAGCCTCCACCGCGGGGCGTGTAAGGATGATGCGTCGCACCTCCTTCTCCTTCAATGCGCGTACCGCCAACGCAATTGCCGTGTATGTCTTACCCGAGCCTGCGGGGCCCACGGCAAAGAGTAGGTCGTTACGCTCGGCAAGCTTAACGAGCTTCTGCTGGTTAACGGTGCGGGCACGGATGATATTGCCATTGTTTCCATAAACAATCGCATCCTTATCCACTGCGGGTGGCTCTGCCGAGAGTTCCTCAAGGCTCGATGAGAAGGACTGTGATACCACCTCCGAAGATATGTGACCATACTTGATGTAGTACTCCACAAGGGCGTTCATCCTGCGCTCGAAGGCTGCCACGTCGCTGCGTGCACCGAGGGCCTTAATCTTGTCGCCACGTGCCACAATCTTTAGCTTGGGACATAGCTCGCGCATCTGCTCAAGGTAGGCATCCTGTGCACCATACAATTCGCGGGCATCGACACCCTCGACCAATATCTCTTTGACTATCTCTTCACTCATATTTTGTTATTCAATCTCTTCTTAAAATAGCAGTGTCAAACCCGCTGTAACTCTGTATGAACGGGCGTTGAACTCTAAGCCATCAAACTGGTTGATGCTACTCTTTAGCGGGTGCACATATCGCGCCTCAAGAACAAGGTGGCGCGTAAGGCCAATTCCCACGCCTGCGGCCAAATTCCATGTGGGGTTCGTAGGTCCGAAGAACATTAACTCGCCATTCTGGGTGTACTCCGCACGGCTCATTACAGTAAAGAGCGGGCCTGCGCTCAATCTTATGTGGTTGTTTGCCAGGCGCAACGATAGCAGCACGGGAATATCCATGGTGCGTGTTCTCACCCTATGCTCCACCTTGGGTGTTGCCACATTTATTGAACCACCCTCATAGTGTATCTCTGTCTCTATGGCGAAGTTGCGACCAATGCGCACAGCCATGTCGAAGTGAGCCGCCAATCCCATGCGTGGCTTGAGGCTGACGATGTCGGTGGAGATGCTCTTCACTCCCGTGTATGTAGCACCCGCACCCACACCCCACTCCATGCGCACCTTTGGGGTGTCATCATACGTGTGGAAGCTATACTCGGAGCCCTGTGCAAATGCCTCCTGGCTACCCACCACGATGGCAATAGCCGCGATGATGGCCACTGCGATATGTCTCAAATTACTCTTCATACCAAATATTATCCTTCAAAGTTACTTACTTTTGATAAAATAACCAAAATATTGAGTAAATATTTTATAAAGTTTCCAAAATCCAAGGAATTGACTTATCTTTGTGGCGTAATATGTAGATAAGAGAAATAATAAACGATATAAAGCTATGAGTCTTGTTGCAATCGTAGGTCGCCCAAATGTGGGTAAGTCTACACTTTTCAACCGCTTGGTAGGTCAGCGTCAGGCTATCGTCGATGAGACAGCCGGAACAACACGCGACCGTCACTATGGTAAGACCGACTGGAACGGTAAGGAGTTCTCGGTAATCGACACTGGTGGTTACACCGTAAACTCGGAGGATATCTTCGAGGATGAGATTCGCCGTCAGGTGATGCTCGCAATCGAGGAGGCAGACCTTATTCTCTTCCTTGTTGAGGTGCGCACAGGTATCACCGACCTCGATATGATGATGGCAGACATCCTTCGCCGCTCGGGTAAGAAGGTTATGCTCGTATGTAATAAGGTCGACACCTACGACCTCATCTACTATTCCCACGAGTTCCACTCTTTGGGCCTCGGCGAGCCATTCTGCATCAGCTCAATGTCGGGTAGCGGTACAGGTGACATGATGGATGCCATCCTCGCTAACTTGCCTGAGGATACATCTGCTGAGTATGACGCAACACTCCCACGCATCACCATCGTAGGTCGCCCTAACGTAGGTAAGTCGTCTATGACAAACGCATTGCTTGGCACTGAGCGTAACATCGTGACTAATGTTGCGGGTACAACGCGTGACTCTATCCACACTCGCTACAATATGTACGGCATGGACTTCTACCTTGTCGATACCGCGGGTATGCGTAAGAAGGGTAAAGTTACTGAGGACCTTGAGTTCTACTCTGTGATGCGCTCAATTCGTGCTATTGAGAACTCGGATGTCTGTGTACTCATGCTTGACGCAGAGCAGGGTATCGAGTCTCAGGACTTGAACATTCACAACCTCATCGTGCGTAACCGCAAGGGCTGCGTCGTGGTGGTTAATAAGTGGGACCTCGTGGAGAAGGATAGCAATACCATGAAGGTATGGCGTGAGTTTTTGGAGAAGAAGCTCGCTCCATTTAGCGACATTCCAATCATCTTCACATCAGTAATCAACAAGCAACGTATCCTTGACGTGCTTCAGGCAGCAATTCGCGTATATGAGTCTCGCAAGCGTCGTATCTCTACATCAGAGCTCAACGACTTCTTCTTGCCCCTCATCGAGAACTATCCTCCTGCAGCAACAAAGGGTAAGTACATTAAGATTAAGTATGTGACACAGCTCCCAACGCCTACGCCACAGTTCGCGTTCTTCGTGAACCTCCCACAGTACATCAAGGAGTCATATCGTCGTTTCCTTGAGAATAAGCTTCGTGAGCAGTGGGACTTCTCGGGAGTGCCCATCCAAATCTACTTCCGCCAAAAGTAATTTGTTGTGAAAAGCCGCAATCTGCGGCGCTTCAATCAAAGCCCCGAATGGAATGTACATCAAGTACTACCCATCCGGGGCTTTTTCATGTCAGCACCACATCTTACGACTTTTGACAACAAATTGAATTTATTGTGATAAGGCAGACATCTACTGCCGCTAACAAAAGAAAATGCGAATGAGCAGTACACTTAAGTACAGCCCATCCGCATTTTTTTTGCCGAGCGTTGTATCTGCAGCCTTCTGACAACAAATTGGGTTGTGGGGGTATTTAGGTTTGTGTACTTGCAATATTTATACTTCCCAAAAAATAAAACAATAACACCCACCATTGCGGTGGGTGTTGTCATATCCGATTATCTTACACCGATAACCTCAAATTAGTTGAGGTTGAGGCGCTCGGCGCTATAGAGATAACGCTTGATACTGCGCTTAGGAGTCTTGACGAACTCCTCGCGGTGGATGACGATGTTGGCAACCTTCTCGTAGGAAGCAACCATGCTGTTGAGCTGCTTGAGGTTCTCGTCCATAATCTCCTGCAAGTTATCAAGGTTTACGCCCTCAGCATTTGCCAACTCATAGTCGGGGACAACCAAGGCTGTGAGGCGACCATTGTTCTCGATAACCAACGACTCGGCAACCATATACAAGTTGTTGAGGCGCTCCTCAATCTCCTCGGGGTAGATGTTCTGACCCGAGCCAGAGAGGATCATGGTCTTGCAACGACCGCGGATGTATAGTGTGCCATCGCTATCCATTGTACACATATCGCCTGTGTGCAACCAGCCATCCTCCAACACCGCCTTTGTTGCGCTCTCGTTTTTGTAGTAGCCATTCATGACATGCTCGCCACGCACGAGGAGTTCGCCAGGGATGTTCTGGGGATCGCGTGACTCGATGCGTGCCTCAAGGTAGCCGTCGAGGATACGACCGCACGAGCCCGACTTGAAGTATTGAGGCAACTCAAAGCTGATGAGTGGGGCACACTCTGTCATGCCATAACCAACGGTGATGGGGAACTTAATCTTACGCAAGAAGTCCTCGGTCTCCTGGTTGAGAGCTGCGCCACCCACGATGAAGATCTCGATGCAACCACCAAACTGCTCCATAAGGCGCGACTTGATAGTAGAGTAGATTGCTGTGTTGAGCAATGGAATACGCATAGCGATGCTCATTGGACCCTTCTCCAACATTGGGAGGATGCTCTTGCGGTATACCTTCTCAAGGATGAGGGGCACAGAGCAAACCACTGTGGGGCGTGTTGTCTTCATCGCCTCGACAAGGATCTTGGGTGATGGGATACGGCCCAAGAGGGTGATGTGACCACCGCAAGCGAGAGGTGAGAGGAAGTCGAAAGTACAACCATAGGCGTGTGCCAAGGGCAAGAACGACAATGTGCGTGAACCCTTACGGAAGTAGTGGTCGCCAGTGTCGGGGTTAACCATGTTCTTGGCAAAGATAACGTTACCTGTAAGGTTGTTTACAGTAAGCATAACGCCCTTTGATGAACCTGTAGTACCCGATGTGTAGTTGAGCAAGCACACCTCGTCGTTGGGAATGTCGGCATACTTGATATCATCTATGCTAAAGCCACGGGGATATGCCTCGCGGTAGTTCTGCAAGATGTTCTTCATGTAGTTGGTGAGCTTGTCGCCCTCCTTCTCATAGATAACGTGGTAGTCGGTGAGCGAGAATACTGCGTTGATAGCGGGTATCTGGTCGCCCTCGATGTCATCCCAGAAGTTGTCGCCCAAGAAGAGCAACTTACTCTCTGAGTGGTTGATGATGTTGATTACATCGTTGGGGTTAAAGTCCTGAAGGATGGGCACGATTACTGCGCCATAGGTGATTGTTGCGATATAGCTGATGCACCAACGTGTGTTGTTACGACCGATGAGTGCAATCTTGTCACCCTTCTCGATTCCCGCCTCCTTAAACATGAGGTGCAACTTTGCTACCTCTTTAGCGATTTCGTAATAAGAGAACGACTCGCCCTTGAAGTAGTCGGTCAAAGCCGACATCTCGCGGTTCTCGCGGAAGCTCTGCTCGTAGAGCTTAATAAGATTCTGTTCCAGCATATTATTATGTTTTGGAATTATACTCGTTACAATTTTGCGACTACAAATATAATAAAATTTTGTAACCTTCGCAAAATTCAACCGATTTTCTTGTTTACGGAAACTAATATTTAGAATATATAAATTACAAGACACTGATAAAGAGTTTATTACGCGGATTTGTTTAATGAAAATTACAGTAAAAAATTATTCTACAAGTAAAATTGACCTATTTTATACCCATATTTCGCATGCTTTAGAATGATTATTTTGGGCACTCTATTTGAATATTCCAAAACTATTTGTATATTTGCATGATGTTTGGCTCTTTAGTTCAAGGGATAGAACGAAGGTTTCCTAAACCTTAGATCCGAGTTCGAGTCTCGGAGGGGCTACATAAGATATTTGAGCGTTTGAAAAAGTATCACTATCCCGCGGGTAGTGATACTTTTTATCACCCGAAAGCGTTATAAACAAAAAACACGATACTATGGAAAACTATTCAACAACACGAGTCATCGACCAGTCGGTGGTCTCTTCGCTCTTTAAGAGTACCTATATGCAGATGGCAGCTGCGTTGCTCGTAACTGCGCTCACGGCATACTTCCTCCCCCAGTCGGGTCTCTTTGAGAAGCTCTTTATTAAGGCTGATGGTACAGTCACCATGACACCCATGTGGGTGGCCATTATTGCGGAGTTGGGCGTAGTTATGTGGCTCTCGGCACGCCTCTTCTCGATGTCGATGGCTAAGGCTACACTGCTATTTATCCTCTACTCGGTGCTTAACGGTGTTACGATGTCGATGATATTCCTGCTCTATGAGCCGATGTCTATTGCTATTACCTTTGCCGTAACTGCGGGTATGTTCTTCGCTACAAGCCTTATAGGCTACATCACGCGCATGGATCTATCGAAGTTTGGTAGCGTATTTGTGATGTTGCTCATTGGCCTTATCATTGCAACGGTGGTAAACATCTTCCTTGGATCGGAGACTATGTATTGGGTTATTACCTATGTTGGTGTTGTTGTCTTTGTGGGTCTTACGGCGTATGATACCAACAAGCTCAAGCAGATATATCTTGTGCATGGCGAGGCTGGCGAGATGGGTCAGAAGCTTGCGCTTATGGGTGCTCTTACACTCTACCTTGATTTCATTAACCTCTTCTTGTTCTTGTTGCGTATCTTTGGCGATAGAAGATCGTAGGTGGTTATACCTTATATATAATAGGTCGGCTCCGCGAAGGAGTCGATCTATTTTGTTTCGTAACAAACCCTTTTCAATGATGTTAAACTTTTGTTACATTTTGTTTCATCTATTGCATACTATTTTCATCATTGTTACATTTGTGGTCGAAAATGTGAATTAACTAATTTTTATACTATATGATGAGTATCTTAACAATTCTTGGCGCTCTGGGTATGTTCCTCTACGGAATGAACCTTATGAGCGGTGGTTTGCAGAAGGCAGCAGGTAGCAAGATGCGCGGCTTCCTTACGGCAATGACCTCAAATCCCTTTAAGGGTGTGATGACGGGCCTTGGTATAACATCGGTTATCCAGTCCTCTTCGGCTACTACGGTAATGACCGTGGGTTTCGTTAACGCAGGCCTCTTGACACTCTCACAGGCTGTGGGTGTGATTATGGGTGCTAACATTGGTACTACGGTTACCGCATGGATGGTGTCGCTCTTGGGCTTCAAGGCCGATATATCACTCTTTGCCGTACCTCTCATGGCTCTTGGCTTCTTGTTTAGCCTTTCGAAGAAGGATAAGCGTCGCCATATCAGCGAGCTTATCATCGGCTTCTCGCTCCTCTTCCTTGGTCTTTCGTTGATGAAGGGTGCTGTGCCCGACTTGCGTGAGACACCCGAAGTGCTCGCCTTTATCCAGGGTTGGACAAGCTATGGCTTCGGCTCGGTGCTTATCTTCTTGGTGCTCGGCACGGTGTTGACCCTTGTGTTGCAGTCATCTTCAGCAACTATGGCACTCACGCTTATCATGGTAAACATGGGCTGGATACCCTTCGAGATGGGTGCTGCGATGGTGCTTGGTGAGAATATCGGTACTACGATTACTGCAAACATCGCTGCTGCGGTGGGTAATGCCAATGCACGCCGCGCAGCTATGGCTCACACGTTGTTCAATGTCTTCGGTGTTATCTGGGCACTCGCGCTCTTTACGCCATTCCTCAAACTTGTGGGCATGACAATCACATGGATGGGCCTTCCTAACCCCATGGATATTGTGCACTCGGCAGAAGTGGCAATGACAGCTGACGAGGAGATGGCATCGCTCTATGGTGTCTCTATGCTCCACACACTCTTCAATGTCTTTAACACATGTATCCTTATATGGTTTGTCCCCGTGATTGTTAAGATTGTGCAGAAGCTCATCAAGGAGAAGAAGGGTGCCGAGGAGGATACCGTGAAGCTTAAGTTTATCGATGCAGGTCACCTCTCAACCGCTGAGCTCGCTATCGGCCAGGCACGCAACGAGGTTGTTCACTTTGCCGAGATTTCGCGCCGCGGTGTAGAGTTCATCCGCAAGGCTATCAACGCAAAGAACGACAAGGAGTTTGAGGATGCACGCCAGCGCCTTGTAAAGTACGAGGAGATTTCTGACCGCATCGAGTATGAGATTGCGCAGTTCCTTAACGCCCTTCCCGAGGATAGCATCTCGGAGGAGACACGCACAGAGACAAAGCGCATGTATAAGATTATCGGCGAGCTCGAGAGCTTGGGCGACTCTGGCGAGAGCATCAGCCGCATCCTCTCACGCCGCAATGGCCACGGTAAAGTATTTACTGATGAGCAGAAGGCAAAGATTGAGACTATGCTCGTGGCGGTGGATAAGGCCTACGGCATCATGATTGAGAACCTCCGTGCGGAGCAGTTCGAGCCCCTTGGCTTGCGTCTTGCTACCGACTGCGAGATTGAGATTAACGACCTCCGCAACAACATCCGCGAAGAGGAGGTTCATAAGATGGAGACCGATGGTTCAAACTACCAGTCGAGCGTCTACTACCTCGATACCGTGTCGGAGATCGAGCGCATGGGTGACTTTATTATCAATATCTCACAGGCTCTCGACAAGTAATTTCTTGTGATAAGGGGTCATCTGCGACCTCTCAATCAATAGCCAGAATGGGATGTACGTCAAGTACTACCCATCCTGGCTATTTTTCATGTCGAGGTCACATCTAACCCCTCCTGGCAAGAAATTGAGCGCGTGCCGTTTGCCCGATAGATAAGTAGGGTGGAGATGCTCTGTTACGAGGATGACCTTTTTGAACATTAAGTATCTTTTCTACTCCCTATCTCTAATAATTTTATCGCGCGAAAAATATGTTAACTCGCAGATTATAAACATGATAACACTTTCACTGAAAAAAAAGAGTGTAACGAAGTTTGCATCTATTGAAAAATTAGTATCTTTGCAGGCCCGAAATTAGGTTTTCGGGTGTTGGATTACAATAATTTATAGTATTAACTAAACTTTTAACAAAGTGGATTCAAGAAGTTACAAGACTATCTCGATCAAG
>JAZRAT010000043.1:0-15978 GCA_045634725.1 Alistipes sp.
CAAGAAGGATAACAACCGCATCTATGAGCGCTTCCGCAATGCTTGTGATAAGTTCTTCGAGCTTAAGCGTGACTTCTACGCTGGCGTGAAGAACGAGATGGAGCACAACCTCGCATTGAAGCAGGAGCTCTGCGCCGAGGCTGAGGCATTGGCTGTATCGGAGGATTGGAAGCATGCGACAGATGAGCTCATCGCACTCCAGGCACGCTGGAAGCAGGTGGGTCCCGTGGCACGTCGTCACTCGGATGCTATATGGAAGCGTTTCCGTGCTGCGTGCGACAAGTTCTTCGAGCGTAAGTCGGCACACTTCTCGTCTGTAGATTCGGAGCACGAGGAGAACCTCAAACTCAAGCGCGCCCTTATCGAGGAGATGAAGGCTGCGGACGTCAAGGCGGGAGGCTTCGAGATGGTCAAGGAGTTCCAGCGCCGCTGGAGTCAGATTGGTTTTGTGCCCATCAAGCTCAAGGATGCTTTGCAGAAGGAGTACAAGGCGGTTGTGGATGGTATGTTCGCAACATTGCGCTCTTCGGAGCGCGACCGCTCTATGAACCGCTTCAAGGAGCGCGTGTCGAATATGAAGGGTGGTAACCAGCTTCGCTCGGAGCGTGAGCGCCTCTATAACAAGATTAAGCAGATGGAGCAGGATATCGCCTTGTTGGAGAACAACATTGGCTTCTTCTCGAAGTCGAAGAATGCCGAGGCGTTGATTGCCGATGTGCGCGAGAAGATTGCACGCTCGAAGCGCGACATGGCAGAGCTTATCGAGAAGGTGCGCCTTATCGACGAGCAGGAGGCAAAGTAGCAAACTGCAAATTAAAGTAGAAAATAATTGTAATTTAATGAGGATATAGAGTGTGCGCCTGTCGAGAGATTGGCGGGCGCGGGCTTACAAAAATTCAAGGTTATGAAACTATCTAAACCAAAGTACATTTTCGTTACCGGTGGTGTTGCATCGTCACTTGGTAAGGGTATTATCTCAGCATCTATCGCACGCCTCTTGCAGGCGAGAGGTTACTCAGTAACCATTCAGAAGCTCGACCCCTATATCAACGTTGACCCCGGTACGCTCAACCCCTATGAGCATGGCGAGTGTTATGTGACAGAGGATGGTACAGAGACTGACCTCGACTTGGGTCACTACGAGCGTTTTACATCTATCCAGACAACAAAGAACAACAACGTTACTACGGGTAAGATCTACCAGTGCGTTATCGAGAAGGAGCGTAGCGGCGAGTTCTTGGGTAAGACCGTGCAGGTTATCCCCCACATCACCGACGAGATTAAGCGTCGTGTGCAGTTGTTGGGCGCTACAAAGAAGTACGATGTCATCATCACCGAGATTGGTGGTACAGTAGGCGACATCGAGTCTTTGCCCTTCATCGAGTCAGTGCGTCAGTTGCGTTACCAGCTCGGCTACCAGAACACCGTTTTGGTGCACCTCACACTCATCCCCTACATGGCGGCATCGGGTGAGCTTAAGACAAAGCCCACACAGCACTCTGTTAAGGAGTTGCTCTCATACGGTTTGCAGCCCGACGTCCTCGTACTCCGCTCAGAGCACGACTTGAGCCAGGATTTGCGCCGTAAGGTGGCGTTGTTCTGCAACGTTACTCCCGAGGCTGTTGTTCAGTCTATCGACGTGCCTACAATCTATGAGGTGCCCTTGCGCATGCACAAGCAGAACCTCGATGGCGTACTTTTGGAGAAGCTCGGCTTGCAGGCCGACCAGGAGCCCGACCTCACAGAGTGGGAGGCATTCGTTGAGCGTATCAAGAACCCCAAGAGCGTCGTAGACATCGCTTTGGTGGGTAAGTATACAGAGTTGCCCGATGCATACAAATCAATCAGCGAGTCGTTCATTCACGCAGGTGCGGTACACGGTGTAAAGGTTAAGTTGCACTATGTAAACTCTGAGCGCCTCACCATCGATAACGTCAAGGAGCACCTCGGCAAGATGTCGGCAGTCATGGTAGCACCCGGCTTCGGTAACCGCGGTATCGAGGGTAAGTTGGTTGCTGTGCGCTATGCTCGCGAGAACAACGTTCCATTCTTCGGTATCTGCCTCGGTATGCAGTGCGCCGTTATCGAGTTTGCGCGCAACGTCCTCGGCTGGAGCGATGCTAACTCAAGCGAGATGGAGCAGACAAAGCACGCCGTTATCGACTTGATGGAGGAGCAGAAGAAGGTTACTGCAAAGGGCGGTACTATGCGTCTTGGTGGCTACCCATGTCACTTGGCAGAGGGCTCACGCGTGCGTGAGGCATACGGCCAGGAGAACATCGTTGAGCGTCACCGCCACCGCTATGAGTTCAACAGCCACTTCTTGGCAGACTTCGAGGCTGCGGGCATGAAGGCTACGGGTCTCAACCCCGACACAGGCTTGGTTGAGGTTGTGGAGATTCCCGCGCACCGTTGGTTCGTGGGTGCTCAGTACCACCCCGAGTACCACTCTACAGCGGCAAATCCTCACCCATTGTTCGTGCGCTTCGTTGAGGAGGCCCTCAAGTATCGCGACGAGCAGTAGTAGTGCGGAATAATATATTATAATGTATATCGTTAAACAAAGACGAAAAAACTAAATTGCACCCCTGCGGGGGATTTCAGATGAATAAGAATACGATTATTGGAATTGTCCTGATGGTAATCCTCTTTATAGGTTACGGTGTCTATCAGGTCAATGTGAGCGAGAAGCAGGCCGAGCAGCAGGCTAAGTATGAGCAGGCGCAGGCCAAGAAGGAGGCGGCTAAGGCTGCCGAGATCGAGGCCGCACGATTGGCTGAGGAGGCTATGAGTGCTGAGGAGCGTTTCTTGCGCGACTCTACAATTGCTGCAAATGCGGAGCTTGGTAGATTGAATTTGCATGGTGCCACACTCCTCACAGCGTTGGAGGGTGAGTCAGCACCTTTCACCTGCGAGAACGACTATATCGCCGTTACGTTTGACAACAAGGGCGGTTTGATCTCGGATGTGGAGCTTAAGGAGCACTTCAAGTATGCTGAGGGCGAGCGCACTGAGCGCGTTAAGATGATGGTGCCAGGTTCTGCAAACTTCGGCATGAAGCTTAAGCACGAGGGTAGCACCGAGAACCTCAATAGTGGCGACTACTACTTTGTGCCACAGGTAGATACGCTCGATAATGGCAAGGGCTGTCGCGTGGCTATGAAGTTGCAGCTCGACGCCGAGTCATACGTTGAGTATGTCTACACCATCCACAATACAGGTAACCCCAGCCGTGACTACCTCGTGGACTTCACGCTCAACCAGCAGGGTCTCGATAAGTGGCTCGTAAGCAAGGATAAGATTGCTATCAACTGGAGCAACAAGAGCGTTAAGAACGAGCGCAACTTCGCTACGGAGAACATGGCCACAACCATCGCATACTGCGAGGCCAAGGATGATAATGTTGATGAGATAGATGCTGATGGTGGCAAGGAGAAGCTCACCAACCTCGACTGGATTGCCCTCAAACAGCAGTACTTCACTTCGGCATTCATCGCCAAGGAGCCTATCAACGGCACTGTGCGCTTTGGCACATCGGAGCAGGGTGGCAAGGACTATGTAAAGTCGTTCAAGACAGATATCACAGTTCCTTTTGACGCCGACGAGGAGAGCTATAAATTTGCCTTCTACTATGGCCCTAACGACTTCACCATCATGAAGGATGTGAAGTTCGCGGGCAAGGAGACACACCTCGAGGATGTTATCCCCATGGGTGGTTGGATTATCGGTTGGGTAAACCGCTTCCTCACCATCCCCGTGTTCCAGTGGTTGAAGAGCTATGGCTTGAGCTTCGGTCTTATCATCCTCATCCTCACCATTATGGTAAAGCTCCTCATCTTGCCTTTGACATATAAGAGCTATATGTCCACCGCCAAGATGCGTGCTGTGCGCCCCGAGCTCGAGGAGATAAACAAGAAGTACCCCAACCCCGACGATGCTATGAAGAAGCAGCAGGCGACAATGGAGCTCTACCGCAAGGCGGGCATCAGCCCCATGGGTGGTTGCTTGCCATTGCTCATCCAGATGCCTATCCTCTGGGCTATGTTCCGCTTCTTCCCCGCAAGTATCGAGTTGCGTGGCCAGGGCTTCCTCTGGGCTGACGACCTCTCGGCATACGATAGCGTCTTGGATTTCGGCTTCAACATCCCCTTCTATGGCGACCATGTGAGCCTCTTCGCGCTTCTTATGGCCTTGTCGCTCTTCGGCTACTCGTTCATGACATACAAGCAGCAGTCTGCAACAACAGCGGGTCAGCCAGGTGCAGGCATGATGAAGTTTATGATGGTATACTTCATGCCATTCATGATGCTCTGCTTCATGAATAGCTACGCATCGGGTCTCTGCTACTACTACTTCGTGTCGCAGATTCTCACAATGCTTATCATGTTCCTCATCCGTCGCTCGGTTAACGACGACAAGGTGCGTGAGCGTCTCTTGGCAAATGCCGCGAAGCCCCGCAAGAAGTCTAAGTTCCAGGAGCGTTACGAGGAGGCATTGCGTCAGCAGCAGGAGCAGTTGAATCGTGAGCAGCGCCGCATGAAGAGATAATTTCGTACGATAAGGCAGCATCTGCTGCCGCTAACAAAAGTGTCGTCAATGGGACGTACGCCAAGTACTACCCATCGACGGCATTTTTGTCGAGCGTTGCATCTACTACCTTCTCCTACGAAATTTTATCTCTCATGCTAAGCCGTAATTAGCCTACCACACTAATAAAACTCTATCGGGCTGGAAGAGTCTTGCAACCTAAATTACTCCTCAATCTCTGTGGCGCAGAAGAGGGCTATGTTGGAGATGTTGGCCGTAGTACGACACTCGTCTATTGTTACACGGATGCGCTCCGCAGCGCACTCCTCAAACCTTAGCATCCTCTTATATCCTATAGTTGTGCCCTCGGCAACTTTGCACCATGCACCATCAACAAAGGCCTCAACCGTGAAGCGCTCAACACGCTGGCCACGGCGTATATCTTCTTGTAGGAGCACTGTATTTACTCTCTCGCCAGTCTTAATCTCATATTCACGGCTTGTGCCCGCCTCGGCGTGCCATGTGCTTACCTTATTCGCAATCTTGCTCTCGGTGAAGTTCTCGGCGATGTAGTTACCCAAAGCCTCGATGCGCTCAGCATCAATCTCGTGTATAAGGCCTCGTCTGTCGGGAGGAATGTTGAGCAACAACACCGAGTTGCGACCAACAGAGGTGTAGTATATGTCCACGAGGTTCTTGAGTGAGCGTACCTTGCTGTCCTCATAGTCGTGGTAGAACCATCCTGGACGAATTGACACGTCTACCTCCGAGGGGTACCAATACACACCCGAAGCCCTTGCAACAAGCTCTCTGCTACCCAAGTCGGGAGTCATCTCGCCGAGGCCGAGCGCCTCATTTGCCTCGGGGCCTCCAGCGTGCGATAGGGGGGTGTATGGCGTTGCGCTCCACTCGGTCTCTCTGCCACGGCCACCCTCGTTGCCTACCCAGCGGACATCGTCGCCCATAATTGCCGTTACGGCATTGGGTTGCAGGGTGTTGACCGTAGCGAGGATGCTCTCCCAGTCGTATACCTGACGCTTGCCATTAGGGCCCTCGCCACATGCACCATCGAACCACACCTCGTCAACCTTGCCGTAGTTGGTGAGTAGTTCCGTGAGCTGAGAGATGAAGTATGCGTTGTAGGCGGGTGAGTCGCCATATGTTGGGGCGTGGCGGTCCCAGGGTGAGAGGTAGAAGCCGAACTTCATGTCGTGCTTACGGCAGGCCTCGCTAAGCTCACGCACGACATCGCCCTTACCCTCGCGCCAGGGTGAGTTGATGACAGAGTGGTCGGTAGTTGCGGTGGGCCACAAGCAGAAGCCATCGTGGTGCTTGGCGGTGAGTATCACCATCTTGAAGCCACCCTTTTTGAGCGTTAGTACCCACTGCTCGCAGTCCAGCGCCGTGGGGTTGAACATTGCGGGGTCCTCCGTGCCACTTCCCCACTCGCTGTCGGTGAAGGTGTTGATGCCGAAGTGGATGAAGGCCGTAAGCTCCAGCTCCTGCCATGCGAGTTGCTTTGCGGATGGCACCACGCGCGCTGCCATCTCTATCTTCTGCTCAGTTGTAGCACCCTCGGGAAATGTTACATGCTGAGCATAAAACTCCTCCTTTGGTTCCTGTGTCTGTGCGCAACCAAGCAGTGCGAGTGCAAAAATCGTTGTTAGTAGTCGTTTCATGGTGTAGGGGTGTTTGAATAATGCCCCTAAATGGCTTTAGGGGCATTATGCGTGATAAAGGGCGGTTGCTTACTTCGACTCTGCGAAATACTTGTAGAAGTATGGGATTGTCTCCAAGCCCTTGTCGAACTGGTCGAGGCCGTAGCTCTCGTTAGGAGAGTGGATAGCATCCTTCGAGAGGCCGAAGCCCAACAAGATAGACTTGATGCCAAGGATGTTCTCGAAGCCCGAGATGATTGGAATAGAACCACCAGAGTAGAATGGGAGTGGTGTGATGCCGAATGTTGTCTCTACGGCCTTCTCTGCAGCCTTGTATGCTGGGAGGTCGGTAGGCGAAACGTAGGGAGCACCACCGTGCAAGAACTCAACCTTAACCTTAACGCTCTTTGGTGCGATACGGCGGAAGTGCTTCTCGAAGAGCTTAGCAATCTTCTTGAAGTCCTGGTTAGGCACAAGGCGCATAGAGATCTTTGCGTATGCCTTTGAGGGGATTACGGTCTTTGTACCCTCGCCAGTGTAACCGCTCCAGATGCCGTTCACGTCGAGTGATGGACGGATACCTGTGCGCTCCAATGTTGTGTAGTCGATTTCGCCCGCTACGTCGCCAAGGTCGAGAGCCTTCTTATACTCATCGAGTGAGAATGGAGCCTTGTTCATAGCCTTACGCTCGGCATCTGTGAGGATGCGTACGTCGTCGTAGAAGCCAGGGATGGTAACGCGACCGAACTCGTCAGTGAGCGATGCCACGAGCTTTGCGAGTACGTTTGCGGGGTTGGCAACAGCGCCACCGAAGAGGCCTGAGTGCAAATCCTTATCGGGACCAGTAACCTCCACCTGCATATATGTCAAGCCACGCAAGCCCGCAGTGATAGTGGGGCAGTCGAGACCCAACATAGAGGTGTCAGATACGAGGATGATGTCGGCCTTGAGCATCTTCTTGTTGTCGGCGCAGAACTTGTAGAGGCTGGGTGAACCAATCTCCTCCTCGCCCTCGAGCATGAACTTAACGTTGCAGGGGAGGGTATCTGTTGCTACCATAGCCTCGAAAGCCTTGGCGTGCATGAAGAGCTGACCCTTGTCGTCATCGGCACCACGGCACCAGATGCGGCCATCCTTAATCTCTGGCTCGAAGGGGTTAGTCTTCCACTCGTCCATAGGATCCTCGGGCATAACATCGTAGTGACCATACACAAGGACAGTCTTTGCCTTGGGGTCGATAATCTTCTCGGCATATACCACGGGGTTGCCCTCGGTTGGCATCACCTCAGCGCGGTCGGCACCCGCCTTAACGAGCGATGCTGCGAGCCACTCTGCGCAACGTACCAT
Organism: Alistipes sp.; assembly: GCA_045634725.1. Lineage (GTDB taxonomy): Bacteria > Bacteroidota > Bacteroidia > Bacteroidales > Rikenellaceae > Alistipes. The sequence continues at coordinate 7,533 of JAZRAT010000043.1, forward strand.
GTCCTGCTTGTGGAGTGATGGCTGTGCGCTGATTGATGGTATGCGAAGAAGGTCGAAGAGCTCCTCCAAGAAGCGCTCACGATTCTGCTTGATGTAGTCGTTTGCAAGTTTCATAATGGTAGGTTTTAAGTATATTAATATATGTATTTACGTTTCGTTTATGCTTTGCATATTTGTTCTATTTCGGAAATAAAACGCTTCGCCAATGCGTCAGCCTCTGCCATGCTCTTGGCTTCGGTGTAGACGCGGATGATAGGCTCGGTATTCGACTTGCGGAGGTGTACCCAGTTCTCGGCAAAGTCAATCTTCACGCCGTCAATATCGTTAACCTTTTCGTTTGAGTATCTGCTCTTTATGGTCTCAAGAATGAGGTCTACGTTAATCTCGGGAGTAAGCTCAATCTTGTTCTTCGATGCGAAGTATGCGGGGTATGTCTTACGCAACTCCGACATAGTCATGTTGAGGCCTGCGAAATAGGTCAAAAACAGAGCAACGCCAACCAGTGCATCGCGACCATAGTGCAACTCGGGGTAGATGACACCACCATTACCCTCACCGCCAATCACAGCACCCGTATCCTTCATCTTTTTGACCACGTTAACCTCGCCTACGGCAGCGGCTGCATAGGTGCAACCCTCGTAGCGTGAGGTGACATCGCTAAGTGCGCGTGACGACGACAAATTAGAGACCGTGTTACCCTTCGTGTGCTTCAGTACATAGTCTGCCACAGCCACCCATGTGTACTCCTCAACAAACATCTCGCCATTCTCCATCACGAATGCCAAGCGGTCTACGTCGGGGTCTACGACGATGCCGAGGTCGGCACCCTCTTTGCGTATAACCTCCGATATCTCGGTGAGGTTCTCGGGCAGTGGCTCAGGGTTATGTGCGAATTCGCCTGTGGGGTCGCAGTTAAGCTCGACGACCTCGCAGCCCAACTCCTTCAAAAGTGCGGGGATGACAACGCCACCAACAGAGTTTACCGCATCCACCACAACCTTGAACTTGCGCTGGCGCACAGCCTCGACATTGACAAGGGGTAACGCTAAGACCTGCTCAATGTGTCTGGTATTGAAATCCTCACGGCGGATAACCTTACCTGTGTGGTCGATGGTGGGGTAGTCCCACGCCATCTCCTCGGCCATTGCGAGCACCTCCTTGCCCTCGGCGTCATCGAGGAACTCGCCGCGCTCGTTAAGAAGCTTGAGGGCGTTCCACTGACGGGGGTTGTGCGACGCGGTGATGATGATACCGCCATCGGCCTTATAGGTGATAACGGCCATCTCGGTGCCAGGTGTTGTGCAGAGGCCTACGTTGATAACGTCGACACCGCAACCGAGCAGTGTGCCCTCGACCAACGAGTCGACCATAGAGCCCGAGATACGGGCATCGCGACCTACGACGATTGTGATGCGTTTGTCGGGGTTCTTATCTTTGATAAGGCGTGAGTATGCCGTAGTAAACTTTACGATGTCAATGGGTGTGAGGTTGTCGGCGGGACGGCCACCAATCGTGCCTCGAATACCAGATATGGATTTAATGAGTGTCATTATGGTTAAATTATTATAGTCACATGTCTAAAAAAACGCAAAAGATTTTGCTATTTCCTACAAAATTATTAATTTTACGCGAATATTAAAAATAAATTGTAGATAAATTATTTCGAGATATGAGAACGATACCCTCTTCTGAGCTGATTATCAATGGAGATGGCTCGATTTTCCATCTTCATCTCAAGCCCGAACAATTGGCCGATATCGTCATCCTTGTGGGTGATCCAGGTCGTGTGGCGATGATTGCCGACTATTTCGACGAGAAGGAGTGTGAGGTGGCAAACCGTGAGTTTCTCACTGTCACAGGTACATACAAGGGTAAGCGCATGACAGTTATGTCAACGGGTATCGGCATCGGAAATATCGATATCTGCGTTACGGAGCTCGATGCCCTTGCAAACATCGACTTCGAGACTCGTCAGGTAAAGCCCGAGTTCCGCCAGCTGACACTCGTGCGCCTCGGCACTTCGGGTGCTATACAGCAGGATGTTGAGGTGGGTGAGGTAATCTTTGCCCGCACATCGCTCGGCTTCGACGGTCTGCTTTCGTACTATGCTGGCCGTGATAGTGTCTGCGACCTCGCACTCGAGGAGGCATTCGCAGAGCATACCGCATGGGATAAGAAGCTCCCCGCCCCCTACTTCGTGGATGCACACAAGGAGCTTCGCGAACTTTTTGCGGACTCTACGCGTGAGGGTATAGCCATCGCTGCCCCAGGCTTCTATGCGCCTCAGGGTCGCTGGGTACGCCTTCAGCCACACGACCTCAAGCTAAACGAGAAGATTGAGTCGTTCCGCTTTGGCGAGCGTCGCATCACAAACTTCGAGATGGAGGGCTCGGCACTCGCGGGTCTCGCGGCACTCATGGGTCACCGCGCAGCAACCATCTGCACCATCATCGCACAGCGCGTGGCAAAGAACGCCTGTACCGACTACAAACCCTTTGTGCGTCGCATGATAGAGATGGCACTCGATAAGTTGGCTTCGTTGTGATAAGTGGTCATCTGCGGCATCTGGTTGCCATGTTTAACCATTAAGGATAAAATTAATTAAAACAAAAAATAGACTTTAGATTATGAAATTTACAGTATCAAGCTCAGCGTTGTTGTCGCTACTCGCAACAACTGGTAAGGTTATCAGCAACAAGAACACACTCCCCATCCTCGACTACTTCCTCATGGAGCTCAAGGGCGAGGAGCTCACCGTTACAACCTCTGACCTCGAGACCACTATCATCGGTCACCTCAAGGTTGAGAGCGTAGAGCAGGAGGGCGTGATTGCAGCACCTGCAAAGCTTATGCTCGACTCACTCAAGGAGTTCCCCGAGATGCCCCTCGAGTTCGAGGTTAACGATACCACATGGGAGATTAAGGTTAAGTGGACAAGCGGTTCACTCTCTATCCCTGGTGCAAGCGCTGTTAGCTACCCCGCAATGCCCGCAATCGGTGCAGAGTGCAAAGATATCCTCCTCGACGTAGATATGCTCATCGCAGGCATCAACAAGACAATCTTCGCTACGGCAGACGACGAGCTCCGCCCCGTGATGAATGGCGTATACTTCAACTTCGAGCAGGGCAAACTTACCTTCGTGGCTACTGACGCCCACAAGCTCGTGCGCTCAATGGTTGAGTGCCCCGACGTAGACTTCAACGCATCGTTCATCCTTCCCAAGAAGCCCGCAAACCTTCTCAAGGGTGTGTTGCTCAAGGAGGAGGAGCCCATTCGCGTGATGTTCGACGCCAAGAACGTGACATTCGAGCTCAAGAACCACAAGCTCGTGTGCCGTCTTATCGAGGGTAACTACCCCAACTACAACGCCGTTATCCCTTCGGCAAACCCCAACAAGGTGCTCGTAGACCGCGTGGAGCTTCTCAACGGCATCAAGCGTGTGGCGGTATGTTCTAACCCCACAACAAACCTCATCCGCATGGACATCGCCTCAAACCGCATCTCTCTCGCGGCACAGGATATCGACTTCTCAGTATCTGCTAACGAGACCATCTCTTGTAGCTACGACGGCAACCCCGTGACTATCGGCTTCAAGTCTACATTCCTCGTTGAGATTCTCTCAAACATCGATACCCCCACCGTTATGATTGAGCTTGCAGACTCAACACGCGCAGGTGTCTTCAAGCCTGTATACGACGACAAGCACGCTGGCGAGGTGTTGATGTTGTTGATGCCAATGATGATCAACGCATAGTTTGTTGTGATAAGGGGGCATCTGCGGTGCCAAGCTCATTGCCACGAATGGGAAATACGCCAAGTATGTCCCATCCGTGTCAATTTCGACTTGACTCCACATCTACCCCCTTCTGACAACAAACTTGGGCGGTGCCCTATAACAAATTCTATGCGGACTAAAACTCCCTGAAACAATGAATCTAAAACTTAAGCGTCCCATAATATTCTTCGACCTCGAGACTACAGGCGTAGACACCGCGAACGACCGCATCGTAGAGATCTCGATGGTAAAGATTGAGCCCGATGGCTCGAAGCAGATAAAAACACGACGCATAAACCCCGAGATGCCTATCCCTGCCGAGGCAACAGCCGTGCACGGCATTACCGACGAGGATGTTAAGGATGAGCCTACATTCAAGCAGATAGCAAAGTCGTTGGCCAAGTTTATCGAGGGTTGCGACTTCGGTGGCTTCAACTCTAACCGCTTCGACCTGCCCATGCTCGTGGAGGAGTTCATGCGTGCAGAGGTAGACGTAGACTTCCGTAAGCGTAAGTTTGTCGATGTGCAGAACATCTTCCACAAGAAGGAGCAGCGCACACTCGTTGCGGCATACAAGTTCTACTGCAACAAGGACCTCGAGAATGCCCACTCGGCAGAGGCCGACACCCTCGCGACATACGAGGTGCTCGAGGCGCAGATTGAGCGTTATGGCGACATCGGAGATACTATCGAGGAGCTCGCTGCGTTCTCTACACATGGCGAGGTTGTAGACTTCGCAGGACGCATCGCGCTAAACGACAAGGGCGAGGAGGTGTTCACCTTCGGCAAGTACAAGGGTCGCAAGGTGGAGGATATATTCCGTGACGAGCCCAGCTACTACTCGTGGATGATGCAGGGCGACTTCCCCCTCTACACCAAAAAGGTAATCACCGAGATACGCCTACGCATAAAATAGTGGGCGATAAAACTTAAGACACGAAGGATGAAACGACTACGACTCATACTTGTTGCGCTGGCCATGGTGCTCGTTACGGCGGCCATGGCGACTGAGCCCTCGAAGACTACCGTGAGGTATCAGGGCAAGAAGTACTATGTCCACAGGGTTAAGGAGGGCGACACACTCTATTCGCTCTCGCAGGTGTATGGCGTGAGCCAGGACTCCATAATCGAGGTCAACGGCATCAAGGACAATGAGATACGCCTTGGCTCGATGCTCTATGTCCCCCATGCTGAGAATGCCCAAGAGACGGAGACCAAGAGGGAGGATAAGGCGAAGTCGAAGGGTCAGAATAAGAGGGTCAAGGACTCTGATAGGGTGGCGCTCGAAAGCGATGTGCATATCGTCGTTGCGGGTGAGACGCTCTATTCGCTCTCGCGTAAGTACAACTTTACCGAGCAGGAGCTCCTCGACCTGAACAACCTCAAGGACCATACCGACATCAAGGCGGGTATGACGCTTCGCATCAAGAAGGGTAGTAGTGATAATGTGCGCAACGATGAGAGTGACGACTCGCGCAACGACAACCAGAGTGGTACAACCGATAACGGCGGTGAGATGTGTATGGGCCAGGAGGGTGAGTCACACATCGAGGGCGATAAGGCTGAGACCGTAGACGAGGCTTTACAGGAGGACGCAGAGGGCGTTTCGGAGGCTGAGGAAGGTTGCTTTGCGCCAGCCTTTGCGACGGCTGCTCCCAACACCATGTTGCAGGTGACACTGCTTCTTCCGTTCCATGCTCGTGGTGAGGCGAAGGAGAACATCGTAGACTTCTATCGTGGTGTGCTTCTGGCCATGGAGGATCTCAAGAGTGCGGGTTACTCCATCGAGCTTACGGTGCTCGACACTAAGCGTAACGCCCAGCATATCAGCGACATGATACTCTATGGCGGGCTTGAGACTCAACTCATCATAGGCCCAGCATATAGCGAGGAGTTCGAGCCTCTGCTCAAGTATGCCGAGGAGCGCAACATCCCCGTGGTGTCGCCACTGCAGTATGTAGACTACGCAAGCCCCGTGTTGTTTAACATGCCAGCGCCTCAGAGCCTTAAGAGTCAGCCCGTTGCGGAGTTGTTGGATGGTAGTCGCGAGGTGGTGAAAATATACGCTTCAAGCAACGACAACGCCTTCATAAGTGAGGTGAATGCCGTTCAGACAAATAGCTCGGAGCTGCAGCTTAACTTCCGATTTGACCGTGGCTCGTTCTTCTACAGGCGTAATAGCGATGGCACGAGTGGCTCGTTGGTAGACATCGAGGAGCTCATGCGCACACAGGGCGAGAAGGTCTTTGTGGTTATGGCATCCGCTGCGACAGATGTAGACCGCATCCTTACGACGCTTGCATCTACAAAGTCTTCGATACGCGGTCGTGGCCTGACATATGGCGACTACATGGTTGTTGGTAACCGCGAGTGGCTCAAGATGGCCACCCTCGATAGAGATATCTTCTTCCACAACGATGTGGTATTTGTCGTGCCCTACTATGCTAATCGCATCGATGAGACTATGCGCCTCTTCGATGGCCGATATGTCTCAAGCTACAACGCTCTGCCTTCGCGTACATCGTACCGAGGCTACGACGCTGCGATGATATTCTGTCGCATGATGTATGATGGCTTCGAGGGCTTCCTCGGTAAGACCCTCACGCCACTGACTACGCCCTACCGCTTCGAGTATCTCGATGGCTCATATACCAATACCAACTGGGTGCGTCAGCACTACCGCCACGACTCGAAGATTGTTGTCGAGTAGTCTAAAGCAAAGTTTAACATGGCAAACAACACTATAACCTCTCCGATTCCCGAGAAGACCATCGAGCGCCTGAGCGAGTACCGCCGCACGCTCGTCAAGTGTCATGCTCAGGGCATCACACACATCTTCTCGCATGTCCTGGCGGGTATGCACGGCATCACGGCTGTGCAGGTGCGCCGCGATCTTATGCTCATAGGCTTCTCGAGCGATACGAAGAAGGGCTACGACGTGAAGGTGCTCATCGACTTTATAAATAGCATTCTCTATAGTGAGCAACCCATGAATATGGCAATCATAGGCATGGGTCACCTCGGTCAGGCCGTTACAAAGTATTTCAACGGCAAGGGCCTTAAGTTGCGCATCACCGCGGCCTTCGACGTAGACCCCAATAAGGTGGGTACTACGATTGACAACATCCCCTGCTACCATATCGACGAGTTCGAGGAGAGGGTAGATGAGCTCGACATAAGCATCGCCATCGTGTCGTTGCCCACATCGCAGGCCTCGTCGCTGGTGTTGCCCATCATCAATGCGGGTATTAGGGGCGTGCTTAACTTTACCTCTGCGCCCTTGAATTTCCCACAGGGCATTGTCGTTGAGAACTACGATATCACTACCCTCCTTGAGAAGGTGGCCTACTTCGTTAAGGTTGCCGAGGAGAGCAATAACTAACCGCTGACTTATGTTGCAGTACGGCTTCGATACTACGGCAGCGCCGCGCCGCTCGGTGGTCACCATAGGCTCGTTCGATGGTGTGCACCAGGGGCACCGTGCCCTATTGGAGCACCTCAAGGCTATGGCCGCGAGGATGGATGCCGAGAGTGTCGTTGTCACCTTCGACCCCCACCCCCGCATCGCTATGGGGCGTGCCGAGGGTATGCAGCTGCTCACAACCATCGAGGAGCGCGCCCGATTGTTGGAGGATACGGGCATCGACCGCATGGTCGTTGCGCACTTCGACGATAAGTTCCGCAGCCAGCCCTACGAGAGCTTCGTACGCGATATGCTTATCGAGCGCTTGGGCATGGTGGGCATGATTGTGGGGTATAACCACCGCCTCGGTCGTGGTAGCGAGGGTAACTTCGATAAACTGCAACCTCTGGCTGCGGAGTGTGGCTTTGAGCTTGAGTGCGTGGCGCAACATAGGGAGGATGGCGAGGATAAGGTTAGCTCTACGGTTGTGCGCAATGTCATCGCCGAGGGCGATATGGAGCGTGCTGCCCGCCTCTTGGGTGCACGATATATGCTCTCGGGTGTTGCTCGCGAGGGCGTTATTGCTGACATTAGTGAGCATAAGATGCTACCCCCATCGGGTGAGTATCCTTGTAGCGTGGAGTGCGAGGGCGCTACTACCCCCGCCACAGTCAAAATCGCAGACCGCACCGCCACACTCTCGGCAAATATCTGCGGCCGCGTCGTCGTGATTTTTTAATATCTTTATATATATAACCCCATTATGAAGAGGTTTATTACTTTGCTTTTTGCTCTGTTCCTATGCTCTATCAGTGCCAACGCACAGGAGTATGAGATTATGCTAACTATAAAAGGCAATGTCCTTTATAGTGATGTCAATGGAGATTGGTTAACTCGTGAAGGATGGAATGAAAAATATGGTAGGAAGGACTTCAGAAAGCATTTTCCCCATCCATACTATTACGACCATGTTGTAGAGAGAGGTTATATCCGTACCTATTTCCTTGAAACATTCAAAACCGTTGTTGGGGGAGATATGGAGTGGTCGCGAGTTCTTGAGTCAAATCTTTCAATCGAGGATCTAAAGCGTGAGGCAATTAGTAATATGGATAATGTGACCTATGAAGATGATATAAGTATCTCGGGAGTAATTATCGGTCGTGAGTTTATTCCAGACCATAATAGTAAATATTATGGCATGGGGACTGACATTTGGAGTGCTAATGTTACTTATGAGTTTAGAGATGGCAGATATAAGGTCACACTA
>JAZRAT010000044.1:0-12339 GCA_045634725.1 Alistipes sp.
TGTACGCCATCATCCGCCGAGGTCAATGCACCATACTTACCCTTGGGGGCATCCACAGTCTCATCAGTCTCGACAGCCTCAACGACGCTCTCTGCACCTTCGATTATATCTTTTGTCTCCTCCATTAGTTAAGCATTTTTAGGTTTTCAACAATATCCTCCTCCACGCGCAGGTTACCCACGATGAAGTCCTTACGGTCGGGCGTATTCTTGCCCATGTAGAAGTCCAGAAGGTCCTGGATGGGGTCATCCTTCGTGATGCGCACCTTATCCAAACGCATACCCTCGCCGATGAACTCCTTGAACTCGGCAGCCGAAATCTCACCAAGACCCTTGAAGCGTGTAATCTCTGCCTGTGCGCCACACTTCTTAATTGCCGCCACGCGCTCATCGTCCGTATAGCAGTAGTGCGTCTCCTTCTTGTTACGCACACGGAACAAAGGCGTCTGCAAGATGTAGAGGTGGCCACGACGAATGACATCGGGGAAGAACTGCAAGAAGAACGAGGTAAGCAACAAACGGATGTGCATACCGTCGACATCGGCATCCGTAGCGATGATGACCTTCTTGTAGCGCAGGTTGTCCATATCCTCCTCGATGTTGAGTGCCGCCTGCAAGAGGTTGAACTCCTCATTCTCGTAGACAACCTTCTTCGTGAGGCCATAGCAGTTGAGTGGCTTACCACGCAACGAGAAGACGGCCTGTGTGCGAGGGTCGCGGCTCGAGGTGATAGAACCCGACGCAGAGTTACCCTCCGTGATGAATATCATTGTCTCTTCCGCCAACTCGTGCTTGTCGGTATAGTGTATCTTGCAGTCGCGCAGTTTCTTATTGTTTAGCGACACCTTCTTGGCTGCCTCGCGCGCCTTCTTCTGTACACCCGAAATCGCCTTACGCTCCTTCTCGTTCTCGACAATCTTCTTTTGCAGAATCTGCGCAGTCTCGGGATGCTTATGCAGATAGTTGTCGAGGTGTGTAGCGAGGAAGTCGCCTACGAACTGACGCATCGTCACGCCCGCCTCCTTATCCTTTGAGCCGAGCTTGGTCTTTGTCTGCGACTCGAAGATGGGGTCGTTGATGCGCACCGACACCGCAGCGATGATTGATGTGCGGATGTCCGAGGGGTCGTAGTCCTTATGATAAAACTCCTTGATGGTCTTTGCTACAGCCTCGCGCAATGCCGCCTGGTGCGTACCGCCCTGAGGTGTGTACTGACCATTGACGAACGAGTAGTACGACTCACCATAGCCATTGCCGTGGGTGATAACCACCTCGATGTCATCATCCGAGAGGTGGATGGGGGCATACAAGGGCTCACTCGAGAGGTTATCGTTGACCAAGTCCAACAGACCATTCTTCGAGATATAGGGCTTGCCATTGAGCACAACCGTGAGGCCGAGGTTGAGGTAGGTGTAGTTCTTGACCATCTGCTCGACATACTCGAGGTTGTAGGCATACTCACCAAATACCTCGCGGTCTACGACGAACTCAACGTATGTACCATTAGCCTCCGTTACGCCACTCTCGGTGCGGTCGGTAAGTTCCAGACCCTGCGAGAACGACACGGTGCGTGCCTCGCCATTACGCACAGAGCGCGCGAGGAAGTGGCTCGAGAGCATGTTCACGGCCTTGACACCGACACCATTCAGACCCACGGTCTTCTTAAAGGCGTCGCCACCATACTTACCACCCGTATTCATCTTGCTCACCGCATCGGCCAACGCCTCCAACGGAATACCACGACCATAGTCGCGTACCGAGACCTTATCACCCTCAACGGTAATCTCGATGCGCTTACCCGCACCCATGATAAACTCGTCGATGGAGTTATCCACAACCTCCTTGATGAGCACATAGATACCATCGTCGCTCTGTGTGCCATCGCCGAGTTTGCCGATGTACATACCGGGGCGTAGGCGTATATGTTCGCGTGGCGTGAGCGTTACAATCGCATCTTTGCCATACGCGGCTGTTGCTGTATTCTGTTCTGCCATATATCTCTCTTCACTTATTTCTGCTTCTTGTTAGCACGAATTTCGGCCAATGTGTCGATCATGTCGGTGTGGACATCTGCCATCACCTCCTTGATTGTGCGCTCCTCGAGCTCCTCCACCGAGATGGGCTTGAGCACCTTGATGGTTATGCGGTTGCGCCAGTTCAACCATGGTCCCTTGCGTGTCATTGTTGTTGTGCCGTCAAGCACAATGGGAAGGATGGGTACACCCGCCTCCTTTGCCAAGATGAAGGCACCAGCCTTGAAGTTACCTATCTCGCCATTGCTCGAGCGTGTGCCCTCGGGGAAGATTGCCACCGAAGCACCCTTTTTCAACCACTTGAGACCCTGCTCGTGAACAAAGCGCATAGCCTCCTTGGGGTTTGAGCGGTTGATGACGATATCACCGTGCATGAACAACAAACGACCTACGAGGGGAATCTTGTATACCTCGCGCTTCGACACCCACTTAAAGATGAGGGGCAAGACATAGGGCGACATGATATCCATCATCGAGTTATGGTTCAACACCATCACATAGGGCTGTTTGGGGTCGATATTCTCCTTGCCTATGACATCGCGTCCCATGCGTGGGGGAAGGCCAAAGGTTACATCCGTAATCCACTTGCTGATGGTATGCACCACAACACGGCGCTTATCGAAGGGGTAACAGAGTATGAAGGCTATCCACGACATGGTGTAAAGCACGATAGCGGCAACTGCTACGGTGATGTAATAGAGTAAACTTAACATAATAGACTTTGTTTTAATGGGGCTATTTTTTCAATTTGGCAAAGATAGAGATTTTTTTGCGGATATACAAAGTATATCACGAGAAAAAGTTTTCAACAATTTGCAACAAGGCCTCGGAGCGGGACACCACACCAAACGATGCTAACCCACTCCCAGCACCCAACAAAAAAAAGCACCCCATGCGGAGTGCTTCTAATGTTACTATGTTGCTCGGCCTACTTCTTCAAGAAGCAAGTCTTAAGCACGATGCTGCTGCCATCGATTTTGCAGTCCACCTCCTCGGGGTTCTCCGTAAGGCGGATGCTCTTAACCTTTGTGCCACGCTTGATGACCATCGATGAGCCCTTAACCTTGAGGTCCTTGATTACGGTCACTGCGTCGCCATCCATAAGCTCTGCGCCATTGCTGTCGCGTGCTACATCATCTGCGGGTGCTGCCTCCTCGCTTGCGTGGAACTCATGACCACAGTCGGGGCATACGTTAAGCGAACCATCAAAGTAGGTGTTCTCGCCACCACATACGGGGCATTTTGGTGTCTCTGTCATACTATAATTAGTTTAAGTTTGGCGCAAAGGTAGCAAAATTTTCGACAACGGCAAACCCGCCCTACTGCTCCACCCTGACCTCTATGCTGAGGCCGATGTGCGAGAGGCGCTCCTTAAGGCGTGGTAGCTCCTCGTCCATAAACTTCTTGCGCTCGAGTTGCTTGATGTGGTCCTGTGCTCCCACGGCCACAAAGAAGCCGACACCACGACGGTTGTAGATGATGCCGTCGGCCTCCAAGCGCTCATAGCTACGCATGACGGTGTTGGGGTTGACACCCACCGTTGCCGCCATCTCGCGCACCGATATTATGCGCTCCTCCTCGCGCCACTCGCCCGCGAGGATACGCATCGTAATATGGTCGTATATCTGTCGCCAAATAGGCTTCTCTTCACTGAACTGCATAGGCTAAATCTTTGATTACCATTTAACTTGACGCTTACGCAACACAACGTAGCAGAGGGTGTATATCGCCACGGGGGTCAGGCAGAAGAGGGTCTTAAGGGTGTACTCTATAGCATCCTTCTCCGCCTCGGTAGGATTAAACGACCAGCTGAACTCAACATTACCCGACAACCACTGCATGCCCAAAACAAAGAGCACAAGGAGGGTCTGCGAGCCGAAGAAGGCAATCATATATGCAAGGATAAGGCTGCGGCGGGCAAGCAGGTTGATAAGCAGCGCTATAGAGCAACCAATCTGTATAAGGACATATGTAGGCCACTCCAAAAATGTTTCTTCAGCCAGCTGCACATATGTCTCACCGAAGCTCATCATATCCTTATTAAATAGCGACACAATACCCAGAGCCACTGCCGCCACAAATGCAAAGAGCACGGGGTAAACCACGGCGAGGTTAAAGACATTGAACACATGGCGCTCGGCAGCCGTTACGGGCAGCACGCCATCCATAATCTTCGTGCCTCGGCCACGCATGGTGCGCGTTGTTGCCACGGCCATCGCCACGCCCGCAAAGATATAGATAGGTATAAGCATCCCCTTTGCCGTATGGAGGTTTTTGCCGAGTATGCCAAAGAGCGTGGGTAGGGCTATCATAGCCAGGATAAAACTAAGGTAGCTGAAGCGTGTTACGCTATAGTGGTAGCGGGCGTAGTGCGCCACGCGAGATATCGAAAAGCTCTTCATAGGTCTAACGGTTAAAAAGGTTGTTAATAGCCTTGCGGTCGGCAGTCACGGCGTTGAACAGGAGCTCAATGTTGAGCTGCGTATCCTCGCCCGCGCGGTTCTCCATCACCGCCATCTCGCCAGCAATGGTCATCTCCTTATAAAGCACATTGTCACTCTCCTCCACACGGCCGAACTTCAGTTTGTTGCATATCTCGGTTGTTGTAGCAGCAAGCGCCACGCCCTCGTTGTCGAGGATGACGATGTTGTCCAGAAGCGACTCCACATCTGCCACCTGGTGCGTAGAGATAACGACCATGCGCTCCTCATCGACATACGAGGCGAGCAAGCGGCGGAAGATACTCTTCGAGGGGATGTCGAGGCCATTTGTGGGCTCATCCATAAGCAGCGTGCGCACATTGCAGGCAAGGGCAAAGGCGATGTAGGCCTTCTTGCGCTGACCCATGGACATGTTGTGGAGCTTGTCCTCGGTGTTCACCTTCAGCTCCTCGGCATAGCGGCGCATGGAGCCGTGGTCGAAGCGGGGATAGAAGGGCTTCATCATCGCGGCATAGCGCTCCAACGAGAGATTGGGTAGGTCAAACTCCTCGGGGATAATCATCAACTCCGAGAACATCTGTGGCTGGCGCGTCATGGGGTCGATGCCATCGACACGCACCTCACCGCTGTTGGGGCGCATGATGCCACAGATGAGTTTTAGGAGCGTGGTCTTACCGATTCCGTTGCAGCCCAAGAGGCCGTGGATGTGACCCTCGCCAAGTTCGAGGGTGATGTCGTTCAGCACCTTGCGTCGCGACCTGTAACCGAATGTTAAATTCTTAGTTCTTATCATAAACTCTACAATTTTAGAGGTTGAGAAATCGTACTCCGTTTGTGTATTACATTACTAATACACTGCAAAGGTAATGATAATTTTTATACCACCAAATTTTCGAGACTGTTTTTTGCATAATTTTCATCTAAAAGCGATAGTAACTATAATAAACATAGGTATATAAAATAGCACAAAAATAGTTTGCAAATAATTTGGAGGATTGAAAAATAGAGGGTATATTTGCAGTGTATTAGTTTAATAGTACACTACAAACATTTCAATTAGTTGCACAACCTTTGTAACAAAATCGCTCGGAAAGCGTTATATAAGAAAGAGCACCCGAGCTAAAAATAGTCGGCAAAATGGTTGAGGGCTAAGGGAATTTATTATCTTTGTAAACAGATACACAACATATAGCGAATATAAACTTAAAAGTAAGATATTATGAGGCGTTCAGCAACAACTATTCTCATGGCACTAATGGTGCTATTCACCGCGTTCACGGCTTCGGCGCAGCGACTATCGATTAGTGGTCGCGTGGTAGACGGCGAGGCACAGCCCATAACCTACGCATCGGTTGCTCTCACCCAGAACGATAAACTCATTACGGGCTGCACCTCGGACATTGATGGTAAGTTCAGCCTGGAGGCTAATGCGGGCGACTACGACTTGGTCATCAGCTTCATCGGCTACGAGTACTACAAACAGCCCATTGCGCTCACCCAGAGCATTAACCTCGCCGATATAGTCCTCACCGAGAGCAGCGAGCAGATTGAGGAGGTCGTGGTGACATCGCAGCTCATACGCCGCGAGGCTGACCGCTTCGTGGTAGATGTAGCCAACTCACCCCTTGCCATGGGTAAGGATGGCGAGGAGTTATTGAAGAGCTCGCCAGGTGTATGGATTCAGGACGACAAAATCTCGATAAATGGCTCTTCGGGCTCGAAGATATACCTCAACGACCGCGAGGTTAAGCTCGACGATGCACAGCTCATCGCCTACCTACGCTCGCTGAGAGCCAACGACATACAGCGCATCGAGGTTATCCCACAGTCGGGAGCCGACTACGACGCCTCATCGTCGGGTGGCATCATCAAGATTACGACAAAGAAACGCCTCGACTCTGGCCTTATGGGCTCGGCATCGCTCACGGTGCATGGCGGAAAGGGCGCATATACCGTCATGCCCTCGGTATCGCTCAACTACAACCGCGGCAAGCTCAACGCCTATGGTAGCGCATGGGCGGGCCTCAGTAGCAACGACCGTACATCTACCGAGCACACCGACTACACCTCGGGAACGATTATAGATGCGGCATCCAACATGGATGAAGACTCACAGTGGGGCGGTGGAAATGTGGGCATTGTCTACGACATCAACGATAAACACTCGCTGGGCGCGGAGGTTCAGTATAACTACTACGGTAGCAGCAGCATAAATAACACATGGACCGAGCACACCCTCGCCGACATCACAACACGCACCGATGGCCGTTATGATAGCCGTGATGGCAACCACATGACAACAGCCACGCTGAACTACATCTACAAGCTCGACGACAAGGGCTCGTTGCTTAAGTTCATCGGCGACTATGCCTACTCAAACTCTCCCAACCGCAACAACTACTTCGACCGCAAGATAGACCCCATAACACTCCTTCAGCGCGACTCTACATATCGCGATAACACCCTCAGCCTCAACCAGCTCGGTACAGCAACCATAGCATTGGAGAAGGTGCTCTCACCCAAAGTGACACTCAAGGCGGGCGTTAAGTACACCTACAACAACAACTCAAACACTGCCGACTATGAGTACCTCAATGGTGAGTCATGGATGACCAACACGGACAAGAGCTACGACATAGGCTTCACCGAGAACATCGGCGCGGCATACGTCATAGCCTCAGCGAAACTCGGTCGCCTGAGCCTCGTGGGAGGCCTGCGTGGCGAGTACACCAACTTCCAGGATAAGGCGGGCGACATCAAGCAGAACTACTTCGACCTCTTCCCCAATGCCAACGTCTCGTTTGCGCTGACGAAGGACTACGCCTACTCTATTATTGCGCAGTATGCACGTACCATAACACGTCCCTCGTTCTGGGCACTATCACCCAACGAGACAAAGATTTCGGAGTATATGATACAGCGTGGTAACCCCAACCTTAAGCCCTCGTACGACAACTCCGTATCGGTGACCGCGGTGCTTAAGTATAAGTATACCATAACGCTCGGCATGAAGATTGTCGAGAACGCCATACAGCAGGCTACGATAGTCGATGAGCACAACCCCGAGTTGCTCATCTTCCAGACCATCAACTACCCCACCCTGAACAACTACTTCGCTACGGTGAACCTACCCTTCCAGTTCACGAAGTGGTGGCAGGCAAACATCAACCTTATAGGCATGTACACGGGTCAGCGCATCTACCCCGACGAGCCCGTACGCCGAAACTTCATGACCATAGTCAATGCGCAGATGACATTCACGCTGCCCAAGGAGTTCTACATCGAACTTAGCGGCCGATATATGCATGGCATCATGACGGGTAATACCACACTCGCAGATATGGGTAACATGGATATCAGCATCAAGAAACGTTTCTTGGACAATAAGTTAACCCTGAAACTTGGCGTTAACAACCTAATTCCAATGACACAGAACGTAACCATCGAGGAGCCCTCCTTCAAGCGCGTGATGGTTATGGAACAGCCCTGGTTGCGCCCCATGGCAAACTTCTCGATATCGTACAACTTCAACACTGGTAAGCAGTTCCGCGCCAAGAGCGTAGAGAGTGGCTCTGCCGATGACCTCGGTCGCCTCGGTGGTGGCGGTGGCAACGCGAACAATTAGAAATGAGTAATGAGTAATTGCAATGTCATTCTGAGCGAAGCGAAGAATCTCCTCGCTGACTACACACCATCAACGCAGGTTGTCGCTTGTCGGCTTCGAGGAGATGCTTGAGTTCCTCGACCTTGCTCCGCCTCGGCATAACAAGTGAACTTGTTCTGCACTCGGCTTAATCGCAACGTTCGCGTTGCTCAGCATGACAGCTAAAGTGGGACACTTATAATAACAAGAGACATAAGGGATATGATTGCTACAAAAAGCATCGCCCCTTGTGTCTCTTATTTTTTTATCGCTGCGACACTGCCAAAGAGACAAAAATCAAAAAATTACCCGCCACCAACGACTAATTACCAATAATTTTTACTATCTTTGTATAATTATATAGTTACGACAATGAGAGTCTCACTATTTCAACATATAATATCGATATTCCCACCAGAGGTGGCACACAACATACGCATGCGCCTTATGCGCGCTGTGGGCATGCTACCCATGGGTCGCTGGTGGATGAAGAAGCTATACGCGCCAAGCAACACCAAGCAACCCACACAGGTCTTCGGCCTACCCTTCCGCAACCCCATAGGCGTAGCCGCAGGCTTCGACCCCGATGGCGACAACCTCAAGAACCTCGGAGCTATGGGCTTCGGATTTGTTGAGATAGGTTCGGTGATGTCGCGTCGCCACCCCGGCACGCCACGCCCACGCCTCAAGCGCATAGCGGGTAAGCAGTCGCTGCTCGACAAGAGTGGCTACCCCAGCCTCGGTCTCGAGCACACCCTCGGCAATGTGCGCAAGCGTCGCAAGCACACCAAAGAGCTCGTCATAGGTTGCAACATCTCGAAGATGACACCCACACACCCCGAGGATATCGCCAAGGAGTATCTCCGCGTGTTCCGCAACATGTATCAGTATGTCGACTTCTTCGTAATCAACATAGCGTGCAGCACCTCGACGAAGCCCTACGAGCCCCGCACAGCCGAGGAGGTACGCGCAATTATAGACCCGCTGTTTGAGTTCCGACGTGGTCAGCTCGACTACCGCCCCGTGCTGGTTAAGGTGTCGCCCGACCTCACACGCGAGGAGCTCGACGCCATAATCGACATACTCATAGAGACACCCCTCGATGGCATTGAGGCAGTGGGAGGCTCAAGTGCCATGGCCAAGGAGATGGGATGCACAACAGGTGGCGCAGTGACGGGAGCAATGCTTACCGAGAAGGCCATAGAGACCGTGCGCTACATAGCCGAAAAGACCGAACACAACTACCCCATCATAGGCTCGGGAGGCATGATGCAGCCCGAGGATGTGAAGCGCATGTTGGAGGCTGGAGCCTCGCTCGTAGCACTCAACACGGGACTACGCACAAAGGGCATGCGCCTACTAAAGAGGAGCGTAAAACACCTTAACACCGCCACCACAACAGACCTAAAGCAATGAAAGCAACGATAATAACCATAGGCGATGAGATACTCATCGGCCAAATCGTAGACACCAACAGCGCCTCTATCGCGCGCAAGCTAAACGCTGCGGGCGTGACTATAGCCACGAAGCTCTCCATAGGCGACACACGCGAGGCTATTGTCGAGGCTGTGGAGCGAGCAATGGCGGAGTGCGACATCACAATCATCACCGGTGGCCTCGGCCCCACCAAGGATGACATCACCAAGCACACCCTCGCCGAGATTTTCCACTCCGAGCTTGTATACAACGAGGCGGAGGGTGAGCATGTGCGCAGACTCCTCGAGCGCCGAGGTGTAGCCTTCACCGACCTAAATCGCGGTCAGGCGATGCTCCCAGCGTGTTGTACCGTTTTGCATAATGCCCATGGCACAGCCCCAGGCATGTGGTTCGACACGCCCAAGGGTGGCGTGGTGGTATCACTGCCAGGCGTACCCTTCGAGATGGAACACCTTATGGATGACGAGGTTATACCCCGCATCAAGGCGCGCTTCGAGCTCAAATCTATCGTTCACCGCACACTCATAACTCGCGGAATACCAGAGTCCATCCTCGCAGAGCGCATAGCACCTTGGGAGGATGCACTACCCGCATACCTGCATCTGGCCTACCTCCCCGCACCCAACATGGTGCGCCTGCGCCTCTCGGCATACGACGTCGAGGGTGAGGCTATGGAGCGCGAGATAACAACGCAGTTCGACACACTACGCACCATCATCGGTGACAACATCGTGGGCTACGAAGGTAGCACCATCGAGGCACAGATACACGACATACTCACCGCGCGTGGCGAGAAGCTCGCCGTTGCCGAGAGCTGCACGGGAGGTACTATAGCCTCGAAGTTCACGGCCATGGCGGGAGCATCAGCCTACTTCATGGCGGGCGTTGTGAGCTACTCCAACGAGGCGAAGCACGACATCCTTGGCGTAAGCTGGGAGAGCTTGAACACCTATGGCGCAGTGAGCGAGCAGGTGGCACGCGAGATGGCCGAGGGCGTGCGCCGAGTATCTCATGCCGACTACGGCATAGCGACAACGGGCATCGCAGGCCCTGGTGGTGGCAGCGAGGCAAAGCCCGTGGGCACGGTGTGGATGGCCGTAGCAACACCCACAAAGACCATCGCCGTGATGCGCAACTCGGGCACCGACCGCTCACAAATCATCAGCCGAGCATCTGCATACGCCATCGAGATGCTATACAACGAGCTTAAAACACTATAACACACCACGATACAAACTACTAAAACTATGATACGTTCAATCCTAGACACCGACCTTTACAAATTCACGACGTCGTATGCCTACTTCAAGCTCTACCCACAGGCAATAGGTACGTTTACCTTCAACGACCGCGCAAAGACGCAGTTTGACGACGACTTCCTCGAGGACCTCAAGGCAGAGCTCAAGGCCTTGGAGCGCATAGCACTCTCGGAGGATGAGTTCCAGTATATGATTAAGAACTGCAAGTACATCCCCCAGAACTACTTCGAGTGGCTCAAGGGCTTCCACTTCGACGCCTCAAAGATTAACGTATGGCTCGACGAGGAGCGCCACCTGCAGATTAACGTTACGGACTACATGTACAAGGTAACGCTCTACGAGATTCCCATCCTCGCCACCGTATCGGAGTTGTTCCACCTGCGCAACAGCTACGACGCCGAGGCTATGATTGAGCGATTGGAGAAGAAGGAGCAGATAGCACGCGACAATGGCATCATCTTCTCGGACTTCGGCACACGCCGCCGCTTCTCTTACGACGTACAGCGCATGGTCGTGAAACACCTCAAAAATAACCCATGTGGCTGCAGCGGTACATCCAACTGTCACCTCGCTATGGAGCTGGATATGAAGATGATAGGTACATATCCCCACGAGTTGCCAATGTTCATCGCAGCGGTGAATGGTGGACCTCGAAATGCCAACTACCTCACCATGGAGGACTGGGTTAAGGTCTACGACGGCTACCTCGGCACGGCGCTCACCGATAGCTTCGGCTCGGAGGTATTCTTCAACAACTTCTCGAAGAAGCACGCCTGCCTCTTCGATGGTGTGCGTCAGGATTCTGGCGACCCCATCGCCTTTATCGACATGGCCATCAACCGCTATAAGGAGCTCGGCATCGACCCCATGACCAAGTCTATCGTCTTTAGCGACTCGTTGAACTTCGAGAAGTGCGTGGAGATTAAGAGGGCGTGCGAGGGCCGCATCAAGTGTATGTTCGGCATCGGCACAAACCTAACGTGCGACACTGGCCACGCATCGTGCAACATCGTCATGAAGCTCTCGTCATGCCAGATTAACGAGCGCAAGCCCAAGGAGTTGTGCGTCAAGCTCTCGGATGTCGAGGGTAAGGAGATGGGCGACCCCGAGGAGATTGCAGTATACCGCTACCTATTGCGCAACCAGGGCAAATAGGCATCAAGCAAGAGTAGACAATGAGGGCGTATCCACTTATGGACACGCCCTCATTAACTTTATATCACAAACCGACAACCATATTTCGCTAAATTGCAGGCAAGGATAGCATTTTGTAGCGAAATAGCAACAATATATCGGTGTTAAGCGGCTATTATTTAGATGAAAAGTTTGCAGATTAAGAAAAATTGCGTATCTTTGTGCGCTTTTGTGCCACGGTGGCATGAAAGGTAAAAATAAAGTACAATGAAAGTTTGTGAAATCACTGGTAAGGTAGCGATGGTGGGTAACAACGTTTCTCACTCGCACATCCGCACCAAGCGTAAGTTCTCTCCAAACTTGAGAACAAAGCGTTTTTGGTCAGAGGAGGAG
>JAZRAT010000045.1:0-6847 GCA_045634725.1 Alistipes sp.
CTTGGGAATAGATTGCATGGCGAGGTGATTCCGCCATGTTCGAAGAGTTATGCACAACGTGCGTTGGCTGCGGCACTCCTTGCCTCGGGACGCACAACACTTCGTGGCATAGAGCTATGCCGTGACACGCGTTCGGCCATCGAGGCTATCAGAACGCTCGGTGCGCGTGTCGAAATCAATGACGATAACACACTTACCATAGAGGGAGGCCTCAAGCCTATTGCTGACACATTGAATGTCGGCGAGTCGGGACTTGCGGCACGCCTCTTTACGCCCATCGCTGCACTCTGTGGCGAGGCTATGCGTATTGAGGGTGAGGGCACACTGCGCCATCGCCCCATGGCAATGATGGTCGAGCCACTGCGCACACTCGGCGTTGAGGTGCGTGATGGTGGTGGCCGCTTGCCCATCGAGGTGCATGGCCCAATCAAGGGTGGCAGGGTAGTCGTGGATGGCAGCATATCGTCGCAGTTTATCACGGGTCTACTCATCGCTTTGCCTTGTGCCAAGAGCGACACCACAATCGAGGTGCGCGACGCTGTCTCTACGCCCTATATCGACATGACGCTCGAGACCTTGGAGCGCTTCGGTGTTGAGGTTATGCACAACGAGGGTGACTACTCGGAGTTTTATATCGAGGGAAATCAGGAACTTAAGCCTGTGGATTATACCATTGAGAGCGACTGGAGCGCTGCGGCATTCATTATGGTTGCTGCCGCTATTGCTGGCGAGGTTACGGTGCGCAATATCTCTACTCTCTCGCGCCAGGCCGACACGCTTGTATGCCGTGCTTTGGAGCGCGCGGGTGCTTCGATAATAATCGAGGAGGGGGCAATCACCGTGGCACACCGCCCTCTTGAGGCATTCACTTTCGATGCAACAAACTCTCCCGATTTGTTCCCCGCGCTTGTGGCGTTGGCCGCTGCTGCCGAGGGCGTATCAACCATCCGTGGCATTGAGCGCCTGCGTGGCAAGGAGAGTGACCGTGGCGAGGTGCTTCGTGAGGAGTATCGCAAGCTCGGCATCGATATAGAGCTCGACTACGAGGAGAATGTTATGCGCGTTGTGGGAGGTAAGCCCCATGCCGCTGAGGTCGATTCGCATGATGACCACCGCATCGCTATGTCGCTGGCTATTACGGCATTGCGCATTGAGGAAGAGGTATCTATCCGCAATCGAGAGTGCGTGGCTAAGAGCTATCCCTCGTTTTTCGAGGACCTTGAAATGCTTAAAAACTCTAAGTAGCTGTGAATAATAGCTTCGGAAATAGATTTAAAATAACCATATTTGGCGCTTCGCATGCCGAGGAGGTGGGTGTGCTCGTTGAGGGTGTGCCCGCGGGTGTTGCGTTGCCCATGGAGGCCTTTACTGCGGACCTCGACCGTCGTCGCCCAAAGCGCTTGGGTGAGACCCCTCGCCATGAGGCTGATGTGCCCAGGATTGAGGGTCTTGATACTGATGGCCGCACTATGGGCGAAGCGGTGCGTATTAGCTTCATTAATAGCAATATACGAAGTCGTGACTATGACCACTTGCGCCGTCAGCCACGCCCTTCGCATGCCGATCTTGTGCAGTTGCGTAAGTATGGCGAGGAGTGTGATATTGCGGGTGGTGGCATGGCTTCGGGACGCATGACCGTGGCGCTTGTTGCTGCGGGTGTTGTGGCAAAGGCGCTGCTTAAAAATATTGCGTTTGAGACGCGACTAATCGAGGTTGGTGGCGAGAGTGACGAGGCGAAATTTGACGATATTATTAGTCGCGCAGCTGCCGATGGCGACTCCGTAGGTGGCGTTGTGGAGTGTCGCATAAAGGGCATTCGTGAGCCTATGGGTGAGCCCTTCTTCGACTCCGTGGAGAGTGTTATGGCACATCTGCTCTTCTCTATTCCCGCGGTTAAGGGCGTGGAGTTTGGCGATGGCTTTGCTTCGGCCGGTAAGCGTGGCTCGGCGCGTAACGATATGATTGTGAGCGAGTCAGGCGCGACATATACAAATAATGAGGGAGGCATAAATGGCGGTATTGCCAACGGCAACGACATCGTTGTTCGCGTGGCGATTAAGCCCACGCCCAGCATAGCCAAGGAGCAGATGACCTACGACTTCGCGAAGGGCGAGGTTTGTCCGCTTGTCATAGGTGGTCGCCACGATTCGTGCATCGCCCGTCGTGCTGCGGTGGTTGTCGAGGCTATGGCGGCGGTGGCATTGGCCGACCTAAAATTGCAGTTGTAGATGGCAACACGCAGAGAGATATTTTTGCAACTCGTCTCCGTGGCGACGGAGTGCTATCCCGAGGTTGAGGCGCGACAGATTGCCGAGATGATACTCCTGGCGAAGGGCAACATTTCGCGCAATGACCTTCTTATTGAACCCAACGTGGAGTTGCAAATCACTGATTTAGAGACTATATTTGAGGAGCTGCGCTCGTGGCGCCCCGTGCAGTATATCGTAGGCAAGGCGGAGTTCGCCGATATGGAGCTTACGGTGAGGGAGGGTGTGCTTATCCCGCGCCCTGAGACCGAGGAGCTCGTAGACTGGGTGGCACGCGAGGCAAGCGCTGGTGCTCATATTCTGGACGTCTGCACAGGTAGCGGCTGCATCGCTTTGGCTCTAAGACGTATGATTAAGGATAGCGCCGTGTGGGCGATGGATATTTCGCGCGAGGCACTTGCCATAGCGAGGGAGAATGGTGCGAAGTATGCCCCCGACGTAGAGT
Source organism: Alistipes sp. (assembly GCA_045634725.1). Lineage (GTDB taxonomy): Bacteria > Bacteroidota > Bacteroidia > Bacteroidales > Rikenellaceae > Alistipes. The sequence continues at coordinate 2,713 of JAZRAT010000045.1, forward strand.
TCGTAGAGGGAGATGCGCTCTCGGACTTTGATGCTCATTTTGAGGGTGTTACATTCGATGCGATAGTCTCAAATCCTCCGTATATTCCTGATAGCGATAGCGCGCTGATGCGCCCAAATGTTACGGAGCACGAGCCACATATCGCGCTCTTTGTTGAGGATGGCGACCCACTCGTTTTCTACCGCGCCATTGCCCGCACGGGACGCAAGATGCTTAAGGCGGAGGGGCGTCTCTACTTCGAGATTTATGAGTCGTTAGTCGAGGAGATGCGGGTGATGCTTGAGGCTGAGGGCTACGCGGATATAGTTGTAAGAGAGGACTTTAGAGGTAAACCAAGAATGATATGCGCAAGGGTGAGTTCGATAGCGAGATGACGCCAAAACCGCGTGAGCGAAAGCCAAAGACGGCACAGCAGGCTCTGCAGTCGTTGATGCGCCTATGCTCCCGTAGCGAGAAGAGCACGGGCGACGCACTGCGCCTTATGCGTACATGGGGTGTGCCCGAGGTGGAGCAGCGCGGTGTGCTCGATAGACTCATTGCCGACCGCTACATAGACAACCGCCGTTATGCCGAGGCATACACTCGCGAGAAGAGTCAGCTTGCGGGGTGGGGCGAGCGAAAGATTGCTATGCAGTTGCGCCTGAAGGGTGTTGAGCGCGAGACGATTAGCGCGGTGCTTGCGGAGCTTATGGAGGCCGATACCACCGCGGAGCGCTTGCACGAGAAACTCCAGAAGAAGATACGCACTGTAAAGGCTGCGAACGACTACGAACTGCGCGGCAAACTACTTCGCTATGCCCTCGGTTTGGGCTACGACTACGACATGGCGTCGGAGACCGTCGATAGGGTTGCAAAGCAAAAATAGCCGAGGTAGAATAAAAAAAAAGGAAAATTGTGTGCGACAAATGGTAAAATGTTATTACCTTTGTCGCGCATTATGCTTTTTTATATAGGTACGAAGCGAATAATCAAAAAAATATAGAATATGGCAATTGAATTGAAAGATTTGACCAAGAGCGATGAGAACTACTCGCAGTGGTATAACGATTTGGTTATCAAGGCTGGTCTTGCTGAGAACTCAGCAGTGCGTGGCTGTATGGTAATCAAGCCCTATGGCTATGCCATCTGGGAGAAGATGCGCGATGTCCTTGATCGCATGTTCAAGGAGACAGGACACGAGAACGCATACTTCCCACTCTTCATCCCTAAGTCGTTCTTCTCGCGCGAGGCAAGCCACGTAGAGGGCTTCGCTAAGGAGTGCGCCGTGGTTACACACTACCGCCTCAAGAATGACGAGGAGGGTAAGGGTGTCGTTGTAGACCCCGCAGCACGCCTCGAGGAGGAGCTCATCGTGCGTCCTACATCGGAGACAATCATCTGGAATACATACAAGAATTGGATCACATCATACCGCGACCTGCCTATCCTCTGCAACCAGTGGGCTAACGTAGTGCGTTGGGAGATGCGTACACGTCTCTTCCTCCGTACCGCAGAGTTCCTCTGGCAGGAGGGCCACACGGCTCACGCTACAGCCCAGGAGGCTATCGAGGAGACAGAGCGCATGATCAACGTCTACAAGACCTTCGCTGAGGAGTGGATGGGTGTTCCCGTTATCGTGGGTCACAAGTCACCAAACGAGCGCTTCGCAGGTGCTGTCGACACACTCACCATCGAGGCTCTCATGCAGGATGGTAAGGCTCTTCAGAGCGGTACCTCACACTTCCTCGGTCAGAACTTCGCAAAGGCCTTCGACGTGCAGTACACAAACAAGGAGGGTAAGCAGGAGTATGTTTGGGCAACATCATGGGGTGTTTCGACACGCCTTATGGGTGCTCTCATCATGGCACACTCTGATAACAACGGTCTTGTGCTTCCTCCAAAATTGGCTCCTATCCAGGTTGTTATGGTGCCCATCTACAAGGGCGAGGAGCAGCGCCTTCAGGTCGTAGCACGCCTCGAGGAGATGGCAAAGGAGCTTCGCGCAAAGGGCGTATCAGTTAAGGTTGACGGCCGTGATAATGTGCGTTCAGGCTTCAAGTTCGCAGAGTATGAGTTGAAGGGTGTACCCGTACGCCTCGCACTCGGCCCACGCGACATGGAGAATGGCACTATCGAGCTTGCACGCCGTGACACCCTCTCTAAGGAGATCGTATCGCAGGAGGGTCTCACAGAGCGCATCGTAAACCTCCTCGACGAGATTCAGCAGAACATCTTCCAGAAGGCACTCGACTACCGCAACTCAATGATTACCAAGGTTGACACATGGGAGGAGTTCCAGCAGGTATTGAACGAGAAGGGTGGCTTCATCTCTGCACACTGGGATGGCACACCCGAGACCGAGCAGGCTATCAAGGAGGCTACAAAGGCGACTATCCGTTGCATCCCTATGGACGTAGTAGAGGAGGAGGGTACTTGCGTATTCTCGGGTAAGCCTTCGAAGTATCGTGTACTCTTCGCAAAATCATATTAATTTTCCATGATAGTGGCGCGTTAGCGGCACATCTCTAAAAGTAGACCTCCCAAGGCTGTACGTTTTAGTACTATCCTTGGGAGGTCTCTTTTGTGATGCACCACTACCACACCACTCTGATGAAAAATTGGGTGTGAAGCGAATCCTGCTACAAAAAAAAGAGGGCCGAAACCCTCTTTTCTATTACATTAGCTCTCTCTTGAAAAATTTTCCAAGTGCTCGGCCTGTGCTCTCGGCGCCACTCTTAATACGGTAGAGCTTTGTGCCAAATCTGCTTCCCTCGCCGACTACATCTGCGATTTTCGCAACGACCTCACCATCTGCACTCTCCAGGTAGAAATCGCTAACGATATCTCCACTTTCATAGATATACCTAACGCTCCATCGTAGCGTGTAGTCAGACTCTCTGCGTGCGCTCATATACAAGAGGTTTCCCGATCTCTGGTTTACCTCCTCCACGAAGTCGCTTATGATAGTGGGCTGATCCTTGTACCAGTCATCCTCGTACTCTGCAAACTCGGCCTCGGTCATGTCCATGATAATGGCATTGGAGTAATCCACGATGACCTTAACACTCTGATTGCGAAGAACGTCGACCGTACCCTCGGTAAGTGTCTGTGCACTTGCTACTTGCATGCCTACGAATAGGACTGCAAGTAGCATGAGATATTTTTTCATAGCCTAAACTACAAAGTCTTGAGGTACTCCGAAACGTTGCGCTCAATGCGTGCCTCGATATCGCCATCCTCGGCGCGTACGAACTTCTCGCCAGTAACTGCCTCGTAAAGCTCGATGTAGCGCTCGGTGATGCCTGCAACAACCTCTGCAGTCATGTCGGGCACCTGCTGACCCTCCTGACCCTGGAAGCCATTCTCCATCAACCACTCGCGTACGAACTCCTTAGAGAGCTGCTTCTGCTTCTCGCCCTTTGCGAGGCGCTCCTCGTAACCCTCCTTGTAGAAGTAGCGTGATGAGTCGGGAGTGTGAATCTCGTCCATGAGGTAGATAGTGCCGTTCTTCTTACCGAACTCATACTTTGTGTCTACGAGGATAAGACCCATCTTGGCAGCAATCTCGGTACCGCGCTGGAAGATAGCACGTCTGTATGCCTCCAACTGCTCGTACTCCTCGCGTGATACGAGGCCCTGTGCGATGATCTCCTCCTTTGAGATATCCTCGTCGTGACCCTCATCAGCCTTTGTTGTAGGGGTGATGATAGGCTCGGGGAACTTCTGGTTCTCGACCATGCCGTCGGGCATTGCTACGCCACAGATGGTGCGCTTGCCAGCCTTATACTCTCGCCATGCGTGACCAGAGAGGTAGCCACGGATAACCATCTCCACCTTGTAGGGCTCGCAGCGGTGACCCACGGTAACCATGGGGTCGGGCACACCAATCTTCCAGTTAGGAAGAATATCTGTAGTGGCATCAAGGAATTTAGCAGCAATCTGATTAAGCACCTGACCCTTGAAGGGGATACCCTTGGGAAGTACAACGTCGAATGCAGAGATGCGGTCCGACACAACCATTACGAGGTAGTCGTCGTTGATGTTATAGACGTCGCGTACCTTACCTACATAGTGACCCTTCTGGCCCTCGAACTGAAAATCGTTCTTTACAATAGCGTTCATATTTTGAAGTGTATTTAGTTTCTAACTCACAAAG
>JAZRAT010000046.1:0-39895 GCA_045634725.1 Alistipes sp.
TGGGCGTGCTGCCGCACCACCAGGGATGGGCTGCAAGATGGGAGTCTCCACCTCGAGGTAGCCGCGCTCGTTGAAGAAGTCACGCATTGTCTGCATGATCTTAGCGCGCTTGATGAATGTATCCTTGACGTGGGGGTTAACCACGAGGTCGAGGTAACGCTGACGATAGCGCACCTCAGGGTCTGTGAGTGCGTCGAATGTCTGGCCATCCTTCTGCTTCACGACGGGAAGGGGGCGTACAGACTTTGAGAGCACTGTAAACTTCTTACAGTGTACCGACAACTCGCCAGTATTTGTAAGGAACGCAAAACCCTCTACGCCGATGAAGTCACCGATATCCAAGAGCTTCTTGAATACGGTGTTGTAGAGTGTAGGATCGCCCTCGGGGCAGATGTCGTCACGACGGATGTAAACCTGAATGCGACCTGTTGAGTCCTGAAGCTCGAAGAACGATGCCGAGCCCATGATACGACGGCTCATGATACGTCCTGCGATTGCAACCTCCTGGTAGTTACCCTTCTCTGCGTCGAAGTTCTGGGCAATCTCCTGTGCTGTTGCGTTTACCTCGAAACGAGCTGCGGGGTATGGGTTGATGCCCAACTCGCGCAACGCCTTAAGCGACTGACGGCGCAACTGTTCCTGTTCACTGAGTTCGATAATCATACTATATGTCTTTTAATTATTTATATTCACGCCACAAAGTTACGCAAAAAATTGAGATATTGTGCTAAGCACAACCCTATTTATTGCTTAAAGTTATTAAGCCGCTTTATCAATCTTCGACTTGGCATAATCGAGTGTTACAACAAACTCCTTATTCTCGCCCTCGGGCATATCAAACATGATGTCCATCATCACCGCCTCGCAGATAGAGCGCAAGCCTCGCGCACCGAGTTTGAACTCAAGAGCCTTGTCAACGATGTAGTCGAGCACCTCGGGGACGAAGGTAAGCTTAATGTCGTCCAATGCCATCAACGTCTCATACTGACGGATGATAGAGTTCTTAGGCTCAGTGAGTATTGAGCGCAATGCCTCACGCTCCAAAGGCTCCATGTATGTAAGCACGGGCAAACGACCGATAAGCTCGGGGATAAGGCCGAACGAACGCAAATCCTGAGGCTGGATATAGCTCATGATGTTGTTCTCGTTGATGCGCTGCTTGCTCTGCGCGCCATAACCGATAGCGTTGGTATTCAAGCGCATAGCAATCTTCTTCTCGATGCCATCGAATGCACCACCACAGATGAACAATATGTTCGAGGTGTCTACTTGAATATACTTCTGGTCGGGGTGCTTACGGCCACCCTGGGGAGGCACGTTTACTACCGTACCCTCCAATATCTTGAGCAGTGCCTGCTGTACACCCTCGCCCGACACGTCGCGCGTAATTGAGGGGTTGTCGCCCTTGCGTGCAATCTTGTCAATCTCGTCAATGAAGATGATACCGCGCTCAGCAGCCTCAACATCGTAGTCCGCAGCCTGCAACAAGCGCGAGAGGATGCTCTCCACATCCTCACCCACATAACCTGCCTGTGTGAGTGCCGTAGCATCTACAATCGAGAAGGGGACATGCAACAGACGCGCAATGGTGCGTGCCATGAGCGTCTTACCCGTACCCGTGGGGCCCACAAGCACGATGTTCGACTTATCCAACTCCACATCCTCGGTCTTACCCTTCGAGAGAAGTCTTTTGTAGTGGTTGTACACCGCAACCGACATATAACGCTTCGCAGCATCCTGACCGATTACATAGTCATCCAGGAAGCTCTTAATCTGGTTGGGGCGCAAGAGGTCGCTCTTCGTGAGTGGCGCAAACTTTGAGCCCTTAGCACCACGGCTCTTCTTCTTGCCACCCTCAACGATGTTATGCTCGACGAGCAACTCGTAGCCATGCTCGATGCACGACGAGCAGATGCAAGCGCCGTCGCCACCATTGAACATCAATGGTGCCTGCTCGGCGGGTGTTCCGCAGAACGAACAGCAGTTGCTGTTACGCTCCGTATTTTTTCGTGATTTCTGTGTCATCTATCTCTGTTTCAACATTTATCTACGGCTCAACACCTTATCGATGAGGCCATACTCCGCAGCCTCAACTGCAGTGAGCCAGTAGTCGCGGTCGGCATCTGCCTCAATCTTCTCGATGGGCTTACCCGAGTGCGATGCAAGAATCTCGTACAACTCGCGCTTTGTCTTTGCTATCTCGCGCGCCGTAATCTCGATATCCGATGCCTGACCCTGCACGCCACCAAGGGGCTGGTGAATCATCACGCGTGAGTGTGGCAATGCCGAGCGCTTACCCGCAGCACCCGCCGTGAGCAACACCGCACCCATAGATGCTGCCATGCCTGTACATATTGTAGCCACGTCGCACGAGATGAGCTGCATGGTGTCGTAGATACCCAAACCTGCCGATACCGAACCACCAGGCGAGTTGATATACAACTGAATATCCTTATCGGCATCCACCGACTCGAGGAAGAGCAACTGTGCCTGGATGATGTTTGCAGCGTCGTCGTAGATGGGGGCACCGAGGAAGATGATGCGGTCCATCATCAAGCGCGAGAATACATCCATCGTAGCCACATTGAGGTGGCGCTCCTCGATGATTGTGGGCGATACATAGTTCTCAATCTCGGCACGGAAGTCGTGCATCACCATAGAGTTGATACCGCAGTGCAGACGGGCAAACTTATCAAATTCTTTCATACTTATATCACTTTATTACAAAAATAGTTCCCAGGCCTGTAATATGCCCGGGAACTATCTCCTTATGTAACTATTTCCGGGATCGGAACGTTATGCAAGCTCCTCAGCGAGCTTAGCGAACTCCTCAGCTGATACAGCCTTCTCGGTAACCTTAATCTTACCGCGGAGGTACTCAACAACCTTCTCCTCGAAGAGCTTCTCATAGATCTTCTGGAGCTGCTCCTTGTTATCCATGATCTGCTTAGCGAAGCCCTCAAGCATATCTGCAGGTGCAGAAGGCATGCCATACTGTGCGAACTGCATCTGTGCGAAAGACATAGCCTCAGCCTTAGCCTCCTCGGGAGTAACCTTGATGTCACCCTCAGTGATGAAGTGCCTCTGCAAGTAGTTCCAAGTGAACATGTTGATGAACGCAGCGAAGTCCTTCTCGATCTCCTCGCGTGAGAACTTACCCTCGTTGATAACATACAACCAACGCTTCAAGAACTCCTCAGGCATCTGAAGGCCTGCCTTCTCGATGATGAACTTACGCATCTGGTTAGCGAACATGAAGTCGCACTCACGCTTAAGCTCGCGCTCGATCTCCTCATCGATGAACTTGTCGAGCTCCTCCTCAGATGTTACGTTACCTGCGGGGAATGCCATCTTGAAGAACTCCTCGTTGAGCTCAGGATCTGCGAAGCGGCGGATCTTTGTGATCTCCAACTCGAACTCGGGCTTGATGCTCTCGAGCTCATCCTCCTTAACTGAGAGGATTGCAGCGCGCTGCTCAGGCTTCTTGTAGAGCTCGTTGATGTTTACAGTAGTCTTGTAACCTACCTTCTTGCCCTTCCACTCCTTGCGCTCCTCGTCAGTCATAGAGATAAGGCCAACGTAAGCCTCCTCGATGCGCATGTCGCCGTTGTCCAAAGTTACGTTGAGAGCCTCATCCTTCTCTACCTTGTCTACGTCGATAAGACGGCCATAGCGGCGCAAGTAGTTAGAACGATACTCACCGTGCATCTTCTTGTCAACCTTGATCTTGCTGTAAGTAACCTTGTCCTTAGCTGAGAGCTCGAGCTCGATCTTTGGAGCCTCGCCGATCTCGAATACGAACTCAAACTCTGTGTTGTTCTCGAAATCGAAGTCGCCCTGCTCCTCTGAAGGGATAACATCACCTACGTAGTCGATGTTCTCCTTCTGCAAGTACTCGAATACTGAGTTTGATGCAAGGTGGTATGACTGCTCAGCAACGACGTGCTTGCCATACATCTTCTTAACGATACCCATAGGTACCATACCGGGGCGGAAACCGGGAACGTTTGCCTTACGCTTGTAGTCGCGCAACTGCTTCTCTACTGCCTGACCGTAGTCAGCCTCGTTAACAACGACCTTCAAGATTGAAATGCCGCCATCACGCTGTTCTCTTGTAATATTCATAACTCTATTTTAGTTTATTTGTTTTTCTAATCGACTCACTTTTTGTGACCCTCCTTTACTTATATAGGTATAAAGTCGCGCAAAGGTAATAAAAAAATGTTAATTCGGAAATTAAGTGCGGGAAAAGTGCATAATATTTTCAGTCTACGGCTTTATATTCTCATTTTTAGGTTATCTTTGTCGGTGATTTATACTTTAAAAAGCTCTGCACGCTACGGAAGATGATTTTAGATGTTGCACGACATAAATTCTACGATGGCTTCATCACGCTCCTGCTGACCACTCTCACGATGATTGTGTTTGTGGCTGTTGGCGTTGGCGAGGGCTCGGCTACACCCATGCCCTACTCACCCCTTATGTCGCTGATTTCGAGCGCAACATTTGGCATCCCATTCCTCCAGAAGGCCACGGTTATTGTCCTCTATGCCGTAAGCGTGCTCTCGTTGTCACGCTCAACAATCCGCACACATATCTACCCCGCAGACACCATCGCCGCCATGGCGCTTTGTGCCGTAATGACACTCCCCATGATCATCGGCGAACACGCTCTGCGCGAGGCTTTTATAGCTCTATTTACATCCCTTGCTCTGGGTAATATGTTCTTCTGCTTCGGTCCCCGCAGATCGCCCCACCACCTCTTTGGTGCAATGTTCGCGGCGAGCCTTCTTGCCACGATCGAGGCCCCACTTATGGTAGTTCCCATTGCCATGGGCACTGCGCTTATCCTTGCACGCAAGCGTCTGCGCGAGGCGCTAATCGTAATCGTAGGCATGTTGCTACCCCTCTTCGCCTGCTTCTACATCGCTTGGCTCAGTGGCGAGGGCTTTGCCGAGAGCATCCTCGCATGGTGGCGTGGCGCAACGACATCGCTCGACTACCACATCCTCGACTCCATGTCGATACCCCGCCTGTGCTTCCTTGCGTATGTCTTCTTTTTGACCGCCGTTGCCTCTATCATGAACTATGCGCAACGAGACGACAGTAGCCACGCCGCGCGTGGTGCATGGCGCGCTATGCAACTCATATTCATGTTTGTTGCTTGCGCCTTGGTCTTCATGCCCGCAGCCTCCGATTCGTTGCTCACCGTGGCGGTAATATTGTCATCGGTTATGCTCCCTGCACTCTTCGTTTGCAGCGACGCCATAGTCTCAACCATGGCCTATCTTGCGCTTATCGCACTTGCATTCGTGGCATCATTCTAAACATAAAATGCGCATATTTATCGCATATTCATATGAATAAACCGCCTTTCTGCTATAAAATGGCTGAATTTTCTGCATAAAATCGGAATACAATTTTGTCATTTCGATTATTATGCCTATCTTTGCAATGCAAACAAGGGTCATTGAGTACACATCTCGAATAATTCTCATGGACACACCAATTCGCTCAGTGACTCTAATTCTCATTAACCTAACTAAATCGAAGAGGGGCCATCTGTGAAGACGCCCCTCTTTTCTTTTTGTGGTTTCTGAAAAGAAACGAGGTCGTCTTTGACTTAACCAAACCTCAAACATACTGCACAAAAAAGGGTGCATCCCCGCGAGGATACACCCATGTTTAAGTAGGCTAAAGCAAGTGCCGACTACACTGTCATTACCTCCTTCTCCTTCTTCTCGAGCTCGGCGTCGATAAGCTTTGTGAACTTCTCGAGGAGCTTCTGTACCTTCTCCTCGCCATCCTTCTGCTCATCCTCAGACATACCCTCCTTCTGAGCCTTCTTGAATGCCTCAACAGCATCACGGCGTGCGTTACGGAGGCTGATGCGTGCAGTCTCACCCTCTGCCTTTACGCTCTTAACGATCTCCTTACGACGATCCTCAGTAAGGGGAGGAATAGAGAGGCGGATGTGCTCACCGTTGTTTGAGGGAGTAAGGCCGATGTTAGAGTCGATGATAGCCTTCTCGATGGGGCGAATCATGTTCTTATCCCATGGCTGAATAAGCACGGTCTTAGCGTCGGGCACAGTGACACTTGCAACACCCGATACGGGAGTCTGTGAGCCATAGTAGTCAACAAAAACGCCATTGAGAACATTTACAGATGCCTTGCCGGCACGGATGTTCAACAACTCCTCAACGAGGTGATCCACAGCGCGCTGCATGCGGTCAGTTGCTTCATTTAGAATAGTCTTGGTATCCATAATATTTATCGTTATTTGTTTAATAATCTTTGAATTAGCGGAGTGCCTTTTCGATGTTCTCCTCAACCTCCTTGGCTACCACCTCGTCGTAACCCACACCCGAGTACAACACCTTGCCGTTAGCGTCGATAACGAAGCAACGAGGGATGTAGTTCGTAGCATACTTACGATAGATGCTCTGGTCGCCATCGAGGCCAATAGCAAATGTGTAGCCCATCTTCGAGATGTAACCCTCAACCTTAGCACGCTCCTCGCCACGCGAGATGGGAAGGACGTTAATCTTGTCGCCATAAGGGTCGATAATATGCTCCTGCAACTTAGAGAGCTCCAAACGACATGGAGGGCACCATGTAGCCCAGAAGATGAGCAACGTGGGCTTACCCTGCAACGCCGAGAGTGTCACCTTGCCACCATCGAGCATCTCGACAGTGAAGTCGGGAGCGATGTCACCAGCATGTATGAGCGTTGTCTTAGCCAGGTCATCGGGTTCGTTCTCTACGAGCGTAGCCACGCTACCCTGTGCTGCCTGAGCCTCGTTTGCGGGCAATGTCATGATGATGTATGCGGTGATTGCAATAAGTACAATAAGCAAAAGAGATAGCGTAAGCCATGAACCACGCTTCTTGTGTTTAGTCTCTGCCATAATAGTCCTATTTTTTAGTTAATAAAAGCTATGCCTTAAACCGTATTACTCCGTAACCACAGTGCCGATGTTCTCGCCACGAACAACCTTCTCAAGGTTGCCAGGAGTATCCATATCAAACACCATTAGCGGCAAGTGGTTCTCACGGCAGAGGGTAAAGGCTGTCTGGTCCATAACCTTCAAGCGGCGTGCCAATACCTCATCAAAGGTGATTGTATCGAACTTCGTAGCCGTAGGATCCTTCTCTGGGTCGGCAGTGTAGATGCCATCGACGCGTGTGCCCTTGAACATGATGTCGGCCTCGATCTCTATGCCGCGCAATGCCGAAGCTGTGTCGGTAGAGAAGTAGGGGTTTGATGTGCCACCACCGATGATTACGACATATCCCGCCTCGAGATACTCCAGCGCCTTGGCCTTAGAGTAGTACTCACCGATGGGCTCCATGCGGATAGATGTCAACACTTTGCACTTCACACCTGCGGACTCCAATGCCGACTGCAAGGCTAACGAGTTGATGATTGTTGCGAGCATACCCATCTGGTCGCCCTTAACGCGGTCGAAGCCACGACCTGCACCCTGAATGCCACGGAAGATGTTACCACCACCGATTACGATGCCAATCTCGACACCCATCTCGTGGATAGTCTTAATCTGCTCGGCATAGGCATTGAGCACCTCAACATCGTGACCATAATTCTGTTTACCCTGCAACGACTCACCGCTGAGTTTGAGAAGAATTCTCTTATATTTTGAAGTAGTCATAATTTTAGCTTAGATTAAAAATAATGCTAATCAGATGCGAAGATAGTTATTTTATCTAAAAATAGCAATTTTTTCGGCTACTAAAAAACTACTTCTTACGCCATGGCACATCTTTTTGCCGATATGGGGTAGATTAATCGAAAAAAAACACTATTTTTGTATCTTGAATATTAGTATACCATACCAATAGGTATGGCACTCAACCATAGAAGTAACATTCGATATGACATATATCAGAGAGTATAAACTCCTCAATATGGTGGACTCCCCCGAGCAGTTGCGCAACCTCAGCATTAGCGACCTGAAGCTATATGTTGAGGAGTTGCGACACTATATTTTGAAGTGTTGCTCTACAAATCCCGGACACCTCGGCTCGAGCCTCGGCACGGTGGAGTTAACCACGGCGTTGCACTATGTCTACAACACCCCTCATGACCGCATCGTGTGGGATGTTGGCCACCAAGCTTACGCCCATAAGATCATCACAGGTCGCCGCGATGCCTTCACAACCAATCGCAAGCTCGGTGGAATAAGTGGCTTCCCACGCATGGCCGAGAGCAAGTACGACAACTTCGGTGCGGGTCACTCATCCGTGAGCATATCTGCCGCCTTTGGCATCGCCAAGGCCATGGAGCTACAGCAGGAGAGGAACCATGTCGTAGCCGTTATTGGCGATGGCGCACTCACGGGAGGTCTCGCCTTCGAGGGACTAAATAATGCAGGTGCTTCGCCCAAGACAGACATTCTAGTTATCCTCAACGACAACGAGATGTCTATCGACAAGCCCTCGGGAGCACTGGACCGCTACCTCTTGCACATATCTACCTCGAAGTGGTACAACCGCTTCAAGAGCTCGCTATGGAGCATTTTGGCCAAGGTGCCACCCGTGTTGAAGTTTGCACGCCGCACGGGCAATGCCGTCAAGCATGGCATACTCCGCAACAGCAACCTCTTCGAGAGCCTCAACTTCCGCTACTTCGGCGTTGTCGATGGCCACAACCTCGAGCAACTTATCGACGTGCTACAAAGCCTCAAGGATATTGGAGGCCCCAAGCTACTGCATATCAAGACCATAAAGGGCAAGGGCTATGCACCTGCCGAGGCAGACCCCTCGGTATGGCACGCCCCAGGGCGTTTTAACCTTGAAACAGGTGAGCGCGCCAAGACGGCCTACACCGCCGACCGCTATCAGGATGTCTTCGGTCAGACGCTTCTCGACCTAGCACGCCAGGATGAGCGCATCGTGGGTATCACCCCCGCCATGCCCTCGGGCTGCTCGATGAACATAATGATGAAGGAGATGCCCGAGCGTTGCTTCGATGTGGGCATCGCCGAGGGTCATGCCGTAACCTTCTCTGCGGGTCTTGCCGCAGCGGGTAGCCGTCCCTTCTGCAACATATACTCATCCTTCATGCAGCGCGCCTACGACAATGTCATCCACGATGTGGCGTTGCAGAACCTTCCCGTTGTCCTCTGCCTCGACCGTGCAGGCCTTGTGGGCGAGGATGGCGCGACACACCATGGAGCATTCGACATCGCATACTTCAGTTGCGTGCCCAACCTCACCATCGCTGCACCCCGCAACGAGTGGCAACTCCGCCAGATGATGTACCGTGCAAGCAAGGCCAACGTCCCCACCGTCATCCGCTATCCACGTGGCTTGGGCGAGGGCGTAGAGTGGCGCGACACGGCGTTTACCGAGACCGATATGCGTGGCGAGGAGCTTAAGGCGGGTAGTGACATCGCCATTATCGCCGTGGGCACGATGGCAAATGTGGCACTACGCGCTGCCGAACGTAGCACACGCAGTGTCGCGGTATACGACCTCCGCTATATAAAACCTCTCGATGAGGAGATGCTCGACCATATTGGCAGTCACTTCAGCAAGGTCATCACAATTGAGGATGGCGCTGTGCGTGGTGGCGTTGGCGAGGCTATCGCGGCATACTTGTCGCGCCAGGGCTACACACCGCGAGTTAAAAACCTCGGCATAGGCGACACCTTCATCGAGCATGGCAAACCCGCGGAGCTATATGCCGAGTGTGCCTACGATGATACCGCCCTTATTAAGACCATTGAGACGATATAATTACTAAAAACTAAATAACCATGAAACGAATTCTTGTTACAGGCGCAACCTCAGGCATTGGTCGCGCTACAGCCCTCCGACTTGCAACCCCCGACACCGAGATTATCATCACTGGCCGTCGTATGGACCGCCTTGAGGTTCTCAAGGCAGAGATTGAGGCTAAGGGGGCAAAGTGCGTAGTCTTAAACTTCGACGTGCGCTCTGAGGCTGAGTGTATCGAGCACCTCACACCCCTCGGTCGCGTAGATATCCTCATCAACAACGCGGGTCTCGCAGCGGGCTTGGAGCACATCGACCGTGGCGACTCACGCGACTGGGATGCTATGATTGACACCAACGTGAAGGGTCTGCTCTATGTTACAAAGATTATCAGCCACGCCATGGTTGAGGCTGGTCAGGGTGGCCACATCATCAACATTGGTTCTATCGCCGGTACCGAGCCTTATGAGAATGGCGCGGTATATTGCGCATCGAAGCACGCCGTACACGCCATCTCACAGGCTATGCGTGCCGACCTACTCAGCGCAGGCATCAAGGTTGGCGAGGTGCGCCCAGGCATGGTAGAGACAGAGTTCTCGGAGGTACGCTTCCATGGCGACAAGGAGCGTGCTGCGGGCGTATATAAGGGCGTTGAGGCGTTGCAGGGCGAGGATATCGCCGAGGCTATCCACTGGATGCTCAACCTCCCCGCACACATGAACGTCAACGACATCGTGCTTATGCCTACATGTCAGGCTGGCGCATACTACACCTACCGCAAGTAATCATCCACTATGAGGAGATATATCACATCAATAGTATCGGCATTTGTTGCGCTCTCGCTCACCGCAGCTACGGCATGCACACCCGATGAGCCCAACACCCCCAAGCCCGAGCCCGTGAAGCCCAAGGCCGAGCGCTTTGAGGTCTTCCAGATGCCTACACCCACCGAGGGTGACATCCCCTACCGCATCCCCGCGATTGCCGTAACGAAGGATGGCACTTTGGTGGCTATTGCTGACTACCGCCATAGCGGTACCGACATCGGCGTTACGGACAAGGGCCGTATAGACCTCCACTACCGCCTCTCGTACGACAACGGTAACACATGGACCGATGTTATGCCACTTATCGAGGGTAAGGGCGACAAGGCTACCGACTTTATGAGCGTAGGCTATGGCGACCCCTGCATCGTGGCGGACAGAGAGTCCGACCGCGTGCTTTTGCTCTCATGCGCGGGTAACGTATCGTTCCAGAATGGCACACGCAAAAACCACCAGTGCATCGCCCGCTTCTATAGCGAGGATGGTGGCAAAACATGGGGTGCGCCCGTAGACATTGCGGAGTCTATCTACTCGCAATTCGACGCCTCGTCATATGGCCCCGTGCGCTCGATGTTCGTGGCTTCGGGTCGCATCATGCAGAGCCGTATAACAAAGATTGGTTCATACTACCGCCTCTACTGCGCTGTCCTTGTGCGCGATAGAAGCGCCAAGCACATGAACTATGTGCTCTACTCCGACGACTTCGGCGGTAGCTGGAAGGTGCTCGGCGACATCAACACCCCCGCAGTGTATAACACTGCCGACGAGCCTAAGGTCGAGGAGATGCCCGATGGCACGCTCCTGCTCAGCTCGCGCTACAACAATGGCCGTTACTACAATATGTTCATCTACACCGATGAGGCCACAGGTACAGGCGTTTGGGATAAGGCCACATTCTCTGGCGCATCGAACAACGGCGTAGAGGCCAAGGAGAACTCTACAAATGGTGAGGTTATGGTGTTGCCCGTAACACGCGTTGCAGATGGCGAGCCTATGCACATCTTGTTGCAGTCGCTCCCCCTTGGTCCCGACCGCAAGAATGTGGGCATATATTATAAGGTGCTCGAGTCGCAGGAGGACTACTTCTCAACGGAGCTTCTTGCAGCCAACTGGGATGGCGTTAAGCAGGTCACCACGCTCAACTCGGCATACTCTACTATGGCATGGCAGAAGGACAACCGCCTCGCCTTCCTCTACGAGGAGGAGACCTACGGCAAGAGCAACTTCGCTTATGGAGGCTACACCATTGTATATGAGTGCTTCGAGATTGAGGATCTCACCGATGGCAAGTACACCTACCGCCAGGAGTAATTACCCCTTGCCAATAATATAAAAGGCTGCCTTTTTGGCAGCCTTTATTCATTTACAACACAACTTCCCGAAGTCGTATAACAAGAGTTTCACTATGAGATTGAAAAATCGCGGAGGGCATCGTTCAATGATGTCTTCTTGTCGGTGGACTCCTTACGACGGCCGATGATAAGCGCACACTGCACGCCATACTCGCCCGCAGGGAACTTCTTGGTATAGGTACCCGATACCACAACCGAGCGAGGTGGCACATAACCCTTGTACTCCACGGGCTCGTCGCCGGTTACGTCGATGATGTGCGTAGAGCCTGTAATCACGGTGTTAGAGCCGAGCACCGCCTCACGACAGATATGCGCACCCTCAACAACGATAGAGCGTGAGCCGATGAAGCAGTTGTCCTCGATAATAACGGGCGACGCCTGCACGGGCTCCAATACTCCACCGATGCCTACGCCACCGCTGAGGTGCACGTTCTTACCAATCTGCGCGCATGAGCCCACGGTAGCCCATGTATCGACCATGGTACCACTATCGACATATGCACCTATATTTACATACGAGGGCATAAGGATTGCACCAGGTGCGATATATGCACCATAACGTGCCACAGCGTGGGGCACAACGCGCACGCCAAGCTCCTCATAGCCACGCTTAAGCTCCATCTTATCGTAGAACTCCAACTCGCCAGCCTGCATGGTGCGCATGGTCTGGATGGGGAAGTACATGATGATTGCCTTCTTCACCCACTCGTTAACCTGCCACTTGCTATTCTCCACGTCAATAGGCTCGGCACAGCGCACAACGCCCTTATCCACAGCCTCGACAACACGGCGTATAGCCTCGCGTGTGGCATCCTCGGCCAACAACTCGCGACGCTCCCACGCCTCCTCTATAATCAATCTCTCTTTCTCAAACATACCTTTATATTTTTATTTATTACTACTCTTCAACTCTTCGATAAACTCGGGGAACTCCGCCCATAGTGGCTCGGTCATAAGCCACCACTCGCGCGCCTCGGCACGCTGCGAGGGACGCTCCGATGCTATATCCTTGCGGAAGGCCTCATCGTCGGGGTGCTCCTCGGCGGTAAGCTCCGCATAGAATGCCTGATGGCGCGACTTAAGGAGCGACCAAAGCGCATTGTCCACCTTGCCGTCACGCATAAACGACGCCCAAAGGCGTGCTACGACAGCCTCGGCCGACTTCTCCGTAAGGTCTATCTCTATATCTTCGTATGCCTCCCACTCCTCCATGGCTATATAGCATAGCGCCAAGAGGTTGATACCCTCCAAGTGATCTTCGGGATCACAATCGAGGAGCATCTCCAACTGCGCCATCGCCATCTCCAGGTCGCCAATACGGAAGTGGTCCATCGCCGAGCCATGCAACACTACAATCGCAGCACGACTATTGGCATGCTCCCACCTTAGGGGCATCGCCTCATCCTCGGGTAGCGCCTCTACCAGAAGCTGAAAGGCCTGATATCGCACCTCGCACGCCTCGGTGTAGCGACCCTCGGCGATAAGTGCGTCGATATGCTCGTTGTGCTTGACGAAGTTATACTCGCCACGACCCTCAAGCTCGAAGGTCTGGTCGGGGGTGGGGTTAAATATTGGTTTCATTTCGGTTTATTTTTCTAATCTTCATAATAAGCAATCCCGCCACGATGGCCGTAACCGCGCCACCGTAGATATATGCCGTATCGACGCTACCCATGCCCACAAACTGGTTAGATACAAAGACAAACGATGCGCAGATGTATGTCATTATAAGTGCGGGGATGAGCGCGAGGAGCACAAAGCGACTGCGACGACGCATCAACCACGCCGTAATCATCCATAGCGTAAGCACCGAGAGGGCCTGATTCGACCATGCGAAGTAGCGCCATATAACATCGAAATCTATAAAGGCGATGCCTATACCCGCGGCAAATAGTGGGAGGCTCACCACGAGGCGCTTCCATATTGGGCGCTGGTCGAACTTAAGCATATCGGCAACGATAAGACGTGCCGAGCGAAAGGCTGTATCACCCGATGTTATGGGCGCTGCAACGACACCCAACAGTGCGAGGATGCTACCCGCAACGCCGAGCGTAGCGACCGAGATTGTCGACACCGCAAGTCCCGCCTTGTCGCCATTCTCCGCCATCCAGCCGTTGAGCCCCTCAACTCCACCAAAGAATGCCATGGCCACCGCCGCCCATATAAGTGCGATGATAGACTCGGCAATCATAGCGCCAAAGAAGATGGGGCGCGCCTGCATCTCCGAGGTCATGCAACGCGCCATGAGTGGCGACTGCGTGGCGTGGAAACCCGAGATAGCGCCACACGCAATGCTTATAAACAGCGTAGGCACAATGGGCAGTTTATCGGCCTTGTAGTGCATGTTTTCGAGCGATGTCAGCTCGGGCATATCGTAGCCCCCAAAGAGCACCACGCCCAACATAGCCAGCGCCATGAGTATGAGTGCAGCGCCAAAGAGCGGATATATCTTGCCGATAATCTTATCAACGGGCATCACCGTAGCCACGAAGTAGTAGACGATGATTATCGCCACCCACGCCAGGTATGGGATGTTGGTCATCGAGGCGAGAATCTCCGAAGGTGTCACGATGAATACACCACCCACGAGCACCATGAGTATGGGTATTACCACGAGCGAGAACTTGCGCATACCGCCACCGAGATATATACCTATGGTCTCGGGGAGGCTCTTACCGCCGTGGCGCAACGATATAACGCCAGCAAAGAAGTCGTGCATAGCGCCCATGAAGATGCCGCCGAGCGTAATCCACAGAAAGGCCACGGGGCCATAGCACGCGCCGAGTATAGCGCCGAAGATGGGGCCCGTACCTGCGATGTTTAGCAACTGAATGAGGAATATGCGCCAGCGAGGTAGTGGCATATAGTCGACACCATCGTACATACTCTTCGAGGGCACATCGGCACTCTTGTCGAGCTTCGCGATGCGACCGAGCAACCCGCCATAGAGGAAGTATGCAGCGACCAGCACCGCAAGACATACAATAAAGGTAATCATCCTACAACTCTTTTTTTAATGATGCGAAGTTAGCAAAAAATTGCGAGATAGGCATCCCACCTCCCAAAAGTTTACACACCTACACGAGGCTCTTTACGATGGCACACATCTCGTCATACTGACGCTCCATGCTCTGCAGGAGCTTGTACTGCGCACGCGTACGCACGAGGTTGTGGTCGGCATATGCCGTTTTGTAGTAGTTGTCGCCGTCGATGTAGTCCATCAAGAAGCGCAACACCTGCTCGAAGGTGATGTAGCGACCCGCAAAGGCCAGCCACTCCTTCTCGCTCACGGTCATCGTAGCGCGCTGCTCCGAGAGGTAACCCTCGGCATAGGCACGAAACATCTCGATGCTCATCTCCACATTGTCGAGGCACTTGTCATCCTCCGCACCCGTATTGGTGTAGGAGCGTATGGCATCGCCAAAATCGTTTAACGACGTAGAGCTCATCACCGTATCCAGATCTATGGCACACAGCACCTTACCCGAGGCCTTATCAAAGAGTATGTTGCTAATCTTCGTGTCGTTATGCGTCACGCGCGTGGGTATCTCCCCCGACTCCACCTTCGCCCAGAAGGCGAGCATCTCCTCGCGTCGTGCCTCAATCCATGCTATCTCCTGTTGCACCTCCTTTACGCGCCCCACGGGGTCGGCAGCAACCACCCTATCCCACTGTTCAAAGCGCCAACGTATGTTATGAAAACCCTTGATTGTCTCGTTTAGCGGTGCGGTGAAGTCGGCCAACAGAGCCTGAAAGCGACCTATGCCCACACCACCCTGAAAGGCCAACTTGCAAGAGTCAGCACGGTCGTAGGTCACCGTATCGGGGATATAGAGGCACATAGCCCAGTAGTTCTCGCCATCCCTCACATATAACTCGCCACCCTTCGCGGGGATGATAGTCAGCGTCTCGCGCATGGGGTCCTCTACCTTAGCCTTTATGTGCTCGGTCACGGCCTTAATGTTCTGCATCATGCCTGGCACATCGGGGAACACGACGTGGTTCTTGCGCTGCAGAATATAGTCTGGCGCACTTCCCGCCGTGGTCGCGATGTAGGTATCGTTGATAAATCCCTCGCCCAGCGCCTCGATAGCAACAATCTCACCATCAATGGCAAACTTTTCGGCAATATATCGGAGTCTCTCGTCAGTCATATCTTTATGCTATAGATATAAATTAATCTCTACAAAGTTAACGATTTTTTCTTTACGATGCCTAATTTGCCAAAACATATTATCTTTGTAGGAGAATTATAACCTAAACCGCAAAACGTATGAAGGTAGCAATCATAGGAGCAGGCAATATGGGTGGTGCTACGGCGCGCGGATTGGCCAAGGGCACACTTATACCCACCTCAGACATATACGTCTCAAACCCCTCAACACCAAAACTCGAGGCGCTCAAAGCAGAGTTCCCCGAGATTAACACATCGACCGATAACCGCGAGGTTGTGCGCGAGGCCGACATGGTCATCCTCGCCGTTAAGCCATGGAAGGTTGTGGAGGTGCTCGAGGAGATTAAGCCACAGCTCGACTATTCGCGTCAGGCGGTAGCATCCATGGTCGGTGGCTTGGGTATAGCACAGCTCTCGGAGTGGCTCGATAAGGGCGACGGCACACTCCCCGCTACATATATCATCATCCCCAACACCGCCATAGCGACACTCAGCAGCATGACCTTTATCTCCTCGGCACGCTCAACCGCCGAGAAGGACAACCTCCTGCTCGCGGTGTTCAACGAGCTTGGCGAGGCGATGCTTATCGACGAGAGCGCCATGCCCGCAGCTACGTCGCTCGCTTCGTGTGGCATAGCCTATGCCATGCGCTACATACGCGCAGCGATGGAGGGTGGCGTTGAGCTCGGCATACGCGCCAACGATGCCAAGCATATCGTGATGCAGACATTGCGCGGTGCGGTAGATGTCCTTGCTGCGAGCGATGCCCACCCCGAGGCTGAGATAGACCGCGTGACAACACCTGGTGGCCTGACCATCAAGGGCTTGAACGCCATGGAGGCCGCAGGCTTCACCCATAGCGTCATCGAGGGTCTCCGCGCCTCAACAAAGAGATAGACATTATACAAACAGATGTAAATAGCACATAGAATATGAAACGTTTTATTTTGATTTTCGTTATGTGTTTCTCATTCTCTTGGCTCTTTGGGCAGACCAACAATTTCGAAACTGTGAGCGCAGATGAATTCGAGAAGTTTATCGCAGATAGCGCTGTGGTAGTGCTCGATGTGCGTACCGAGGCGGAGCATTCCGAGGGATTCATCCCTGGCACGCACTATAACATTGATGTCCTTGAAGATAGATTTACAAAAGTCGCCACGGAGACTCTCCCAAAGGATAAGCCAATAGCCCTTTATTGTCGCAGCGGTAATCGCAGTAAGAGTGCCGCACGCATACTTGCCGAGAATGGCTACCAAGTAGTGGAACTTGGCACAGGCTTCCGCGGCTGGCAGTCAGCAGGCAAGGAGATAGCGAAGCCATAGCAAACATAAAAACGAGACTCGAACCCCGCTTCGCGTAGGTGATTTTCGCGAACTATATTTACACCCCCAACCCCTGAGAGGGGCGAGTGGGGTCGCTTCGGACGAGCGCGGGTTTTTCTCAACAAAAAAAGCAGTCCGTTTGGACTGCTTCTTCGTTGAGCGGAAAACGAGACTCGAACTCGCGACCCCAACCTTGGCAAGGTTGTGCTCTACCAACTGAGCTATTTCCGCAGTAATATAAGAACTGTCATCGCTGACTCGATAGGCACCACTTGCGCAACTGCCTTATCTTGAGCGGAAAACGAGACTCGAACTCGCGACCCCAACCTTGGCAAGGTTGTGCTCTACCAACTGAGCTATTTCCGCAGTTTGCTGGATTGCGAGTGCAAAGGTACTACATTTTTTTTATTCTGCAATTTTTTTCGCAACTTTTTTCAAAAAAATTACAAATTCTTTTTCTCGCTCTCCTTCAATTGCATCTGCTGACGCACTGACTCCTCGTGTATAGTCCTGAAAATCTGATGGATAAACGATTTGGTCAAACCCATTGTCTCCGCGCGCTTCTCGACAGATAAAAGCATCTCGTTATATCGGTCGTGCTGTACAATGGCCATGCCGTGCTTAAGTTTGTACTCGCCAATTTCCCTCGCCACATCCATGCGCTCGGCCAAAAGTTCTATGATGCGATCGTCAAGACTATCGATATGCATGCGGTATTCACCTATAGCATCGCGCCCCACAGGCGTACGGCGCAGTTGCAGATTGCTAAGCACATCGGCAAGTACGGCGGGCGTAATCTGCTGTGCTGCATCACTAAGCGCTGCATCAGGCTCGGTGTGACACTCAATCATCAGACCCGAGAATCCGAGGTCGAGAGCCTCCTGCGAGAGCGGCGCGATGAGCTCCCTGCTTCCACCAATATGACTTGGGTCGGAGAGGATGCTCAGGTTGGGCACGCGGCGATGTAGCTCTATGGGCACCGACCAATGGGGGTCGTTGCGGTAGCGACTATTGTTGTGCGTGCCGAAGCCACGGTGCACCGCAGCAATACGCCTTACACCACTATTATATATACGCTCGATAGAGCCCACCCATAGGTCTACATCGGGGATTACGGGGTTCTTGACAAGCACAGCGATATCGACACCCTGCAACGCGTCGGCTATAAGTTGTGTCGCGAAGGGATTTGTCGTGGTGCGCGCACCTATCCACACGCCATCCAATCCCGCCTTGAGTGCGAGTTCGAGGTGTTCGGGCGTTGCAACCTCGGTTATGATTTTTAGACCATACCTCTCGCGCGCCTCGATCATCCAGTCGAGTGCACGACTGCCTATGCCCTCGAACGACCCGGGCTTGGTGCGGGGCTTCCACACACCAGCACGCAGTATGGCAACGCCAGCCTCGGCAACGCCACTCGCTGCCGCAAGCAGCTGCTCACGACTCTCGGCGCTGCAGGGTCCCGCAATGTATAGCGGCTCCTGAAGAGTGTTGCCAAATAGGGGCTTGAGGTCATTCATGGGCATAGTCATCGTGTGTTAAGCGTTACTCCTCAACGATTGTGATAGAGAGGATAAGGTCGCCAGGACGAATGTCGTCGATAACATCCACGCCCTCAACTACCTTACCGAAGCATGTGTGCACGCCATCGAGGTGCTGAGTGTTCATGCGGTTATGGCAGATAAAGAACTGCGAGCCACCAGTGTTGGGGCCACGGTGCGCCATAGAGAGCACGCCACGGTCGTGATACTGACGCTCTGCGCGAGTCTCGCAGGGGATAGTGTAGCCTGGACCACCCGCACCTGTACCCAATGGACAGCCACCCTGAATCACGAAGTCGGGAATCACGCGGTGGAATGTGAGTGCATCGTAGAAGTGGCTCTCGGCGAGCTTCACGAAGTTATCAACGGTGATAGGGGTCTCGTTAGCGTAGAGCTCGGCCTTCATATCACCCTTCTCGGTAGAGATAATTGCGTATTTCATAGTCTAAAGTTTTATTAGTCGAATATTGTTAATAGTGCAAATATACGAAGAACTTATGAGAAAACGAAATACAAAGGGGTAATTTATGGTTAA
Source organism: Alistipes sp. (assembly GCA_045634725.1). Classification (GTDB taxonomy): domain Bacteria; phylum Bacteroidota; class Bacteroidia; order Bacteroidales; family Rikenellaceae; genus Alistipes. The sequence goes on from JAZRAT010000046.1 coordinate 19,487, forward strand.
CAGGTGAGAGAACTCGGAAACGAGAATTTATTGAGAGAGTGGTGTAGCAGTGGCGCTGACATGAAAAAAGCCTGGATGGGTAGTACTTGATGTACGTCCCATTCAGGCTTTTGATTGAAGCGTCGCTGATGCGCCGCTATCACAATAAATTTAGCAGTTCATTGCGCCACAACAGTGAATAGTCTGACCGCTTACATATGAAGAGAGGTCTGACGCAAGGAACAACGCCACGTTAGCAACATCCTCGGGTGTGCCACCACGGCGCATAGGAATCTGCTGCGCCCACTGATCCTTGATCTCCTGTGAGAGCTGGTTTGTCATCTCGGTGATGATGAAGCCGGGGGCGATGCAGTTAGCACGGATGCCACGGGGACCCATCTCCTTAGCGATAGACTTAGCGAGGCCGATCATACCAGCCTTAGATGCTGAGTAGTTGCACTGGCCAGCGTTACCGCTTACGCCCACTACAGACGACATGTTGATGATAGAGCCACCGCGCTGCTTAGCCATAATGGGAGTCACGGCGTGGATGTAGTTGAATGCCGACTTGAGGTTCACGTTGATTACTGCATCCCACTGAGCCTCAGACATACGCATCATGAGACCATCCTTTGTGATACCTGCGTTGTTCACGAGCACGTCGATGCGACCGAAGTCCTCGACAATCTGCTTTACAACCTCGTGTGTCTCGTCGAAGTTTGCAGCGTTAGATGCGTAGGCCTTAGCCTTCACGCCCATAGCCTCAATCTCCTTTACTGTCTCCTCGACAGCCTCGTTTACTGCGAGGTCTGTGAATGCTACGTTAGCACCCTCCTGTGCAAAGCGCAAGGCGATAGCCTTACCGATACCGCGGCCAGCACCTGTTACGAGTGCTACCTTACCTTCCAAAAGTTTCATAGTGTTATCTATTTTACCTATGTTATACTCAAACATTATTTGTTCTCCCACTTGCGGAGTGCTACGCAGGCGTTGTGACCGCCGAAGCCGAGCGAGTTAGAGATAGCCACAGTGATGGGCGCCTCCACAGCTTTGAGAGGTGTGTAATCGAGGTCGCACTCGGGATCGGGATTTGAGAGACCGATTGTAGGTGTTACGATGCCGTGGTGGAGTGACAATGCAGATGCGATGAGCTCCACAGCACCTGTAGCGCCGAGCATGTGACCTGTGATAGACTTTGTAGATGTGATCTTCGCCTTCTTTGCGTTCTCCTCACCCATTGCGAGCTTGATAGCCTTAGTCTCGGCAGCATCGTTGAGAGGCGTACCTGTACCGTGTGCGTTGATGTAGAGGAGGTCCTTATCTGCGTCGAACTGTGCCTCGTCGAGAGCCTGCTTGATGGCGCGAGATGCGGGAACACCGTCGGGACGTGGAGCAGTGAAGTGGTGAGCGTCACAGCTGTTGCCGTAACCTACAACCTCAGCATAGATCTTTGCACCACGCTTCAAAGCGTTCTCCAACGACTCGAAAATCATCATACCTGCACCCTCAGCGATTACGAAGCCGTGACGGTCAGCCGAGAATGGGAGTGATGCCTGAAGGGGATCCTCAGAGCGTGAAAGAGCCTTGCTGTTTGCAAAGCCACCGATTGCCAAGGGGTGTACCGATGCCTCTGCACCACCAGTGATGATAGCGTCAGCATAGCCGTGCTTGATAGCGCGGAATGCCTCACCCGCAGCGTGTGTACCTGTAGCACAAGCTGTTACAACGGGAAGACATACGCCCTGTGCGTTGTGTGAGATAGCCACGTTACCAGATGCGATGTTCGAGATCATCATAGGCACGAAGAATGGAGAGATGCGATTTACGCCCTCCTCCAACATTACGCGTGTCTGGTTAACGAACGTATCCATGCCACCGATACCTGAGCCGATGTATACACCGAGACGCTCGGGCTCGATATTCTCGCCACTCACGAGGCCTGCATCCTTCATAGCGTCAGATGCCGCAGCCATAGCGTATACGCAGAACTTGTCGCTACGACGAGCGAGGCCTGCGTTGAGCTCATACTCCGACTGGTCGAAATTCTTGATCTGACCTGCAACCTTTACGGGGAGGTTGTACTCGTCGTAACCCTTAATGAAATCGATACCACAGTTTCCCTCTACGAGGTTCTTCCACGTATCCTCTGCGTGGTTACCCACGGGGGTAATTGCACCGATACCGGTGATAACTACTCTCTGTTCCATTTTCTTAAATCTTTATTTAGCGATGCCCTACGGCACCCGAAATTAACATTTTACTTTGCCCACTCAATAACACATGCACCAGTGGTGAAGCCTGCACCGAATGCACTGAATACCAACTTGTCACCCTTGTGCAACTTACCCGCGCGATTGAGCTCGTCGAGCAATGCGGGAAGCGCCGCAGATGAGATGTTACCATAGCGCTCCACGTTGTGAGGCACCTTCTCCTCCTCCACGCCAAGGAAGCCACGGATAGACTCTATGATGCGGTGGTTTGCCTGGTGCAAAACGTAGTACTTGATGTCGCTTGCCTCGAGACCTGTCTGCATGAGAAGCTTGCGGATGTCTCGGCAAGAGTTTGTCACGGCGTGCTTGAACACCTCACGACCACGCATCACCAAAGGCTCGAAGTTCTCCTCCTTGTCGATGTAGGGCGTAGGCTCGAGACGACGCTGGTAGTAGAGCACGTCAGTAAGCGACGATGTTGTGAGGCGGATAGCCTTGAGCTCGTCACCCTCGGTTACTACTGCTGCGCCAGCACCATCGCCAAAGAGCACACATGTGCTTCGGTTCTGCCAGCTCACCATGCGTGATGGCTCCTCAGCACATACGATAAGGATGTTCTTTGCCTTCTTGCACTGAATCTTATCCTCAGCCATGTCCATCGCGAAGATGAAACCAGCGCACGCAGCGTTGATATCTACCGTTGGACATGTTGCGCCTATCTTACCCTGGATGATACAGCTCAACGCAGGTGTAACATATTCGTTTACTACGTTCGAACAGATAATAAAATCAATGTCGGCAGCTGTGAGACCTGCATCTTCGAGAGCCTTATTTGCGGCAATCACTGCAAGGTCCTCCAACTTCTCCGAAGAAATTACGCATCGCTCTTTGATACCGGTGCGCTCAGTGATCCACTCATCAGTAGTGTCGAGAAACTTCTCAAGCATCTCGTTAGTCACTGCACACTTAGGATGCGCTGATCCTGTTCCAATAATTTTCATCAGAAGTATTGTGTTAGTTTAACATTTATTCGCTTCTATGCGCCCGTCATAGGTGTGTTTGCCTGCAGTCACAAAGCAATCTTCACACAACATATTACCATATGCCGAGCAAAACGACCTCGCAAATATAGATTCCACGTCTATATACGCACGCGAAATGTGGCGAAAAGTGTTATTTTGTGGCGAAGTTACAAAATATGTGGTAAATATTTTGCAATAATACCATTATTTAATACTTTTGTAACCAAAATAAGCAGTTATGACCAAAAGTGAGATACCAAAATTTCTTGTATCAAGTCGTTATATTACCGTCACGATAGCCACGATAGTCATCTTCTCGGCGATATTCCTTATCAGCTACGAGCCCTTCTCACGTGCCATGTGGTTCAGCTCGACCAATATGGTAAGCATGCTCTTCACGCTTTTGTTCTTCGTCGCCGCCATCGTCATCCTTATCCTTAGTCGCTACACGATGTATCGTCTGCAGGATAGGTATGTCATGACACGAGCGCAATATCTATGCTGGCTGATAGGCGAGGTGATAGCCATCACTCTTCTTTACACCTTTGTGACATACCGCTATTTCGACCACTCGGGCATCACGATTACCGACATCGGTACACGCGCGCTTTTCTGTGTATCAACGATCCTCGGCATACCCAATATCATAGTCTCGTTCTACGCCGCCTACCGCTCAAAGTGCGAGGAGCTCGACGCTGCACAGTATGAGATTAAGCGCCTCGGCGAGGAGTACAACCGCCTATTGAGCGAGGCCGAGGTTGAGCGTCGCGTCTCGGAGATGCTCCCCAAGGGCGAGGCACAACCCAAGAGTCCGCACATGGTGCAGTTCTACGATAATGGTGGCACTCTGCGACTTACGATAGACATCAACGCGCTCTACTACCTCGAATCGGAGAACAACTATATCAACGTTCACTACAAACACAACGACAAGATACTCTCCTATCTTCTGCGTTGCAAGACCAGCACCGTAGAGAAGAGTCTCGAGGGTAGCGCCATGGTACGTTGCCACCGCTCCTATATCGTCAACACCAGCAAGATACGCTTCATGAGCGAGGAGCACCGCATGCACTTTGTGACATTCGACGACGAGAGTATCAAGCGCATTCCCGTCTCAAAAAGCTACTACCCCACGCTCCTTGCCTCGCTTAACACCATAGGCGTTGGCGTAAAGCATAGCGAGCCCGAAGCACCGGCAGAGGTTGAAGAGGGTGCATAGAGTCTCTATTTCACCCCATAACCCACTTTTTTTAGCTAGGACATAGCATATTATATAAATAGTTTGAGTAACTTTGCGCAGTAACAAACATTAAAATACAAATGATTAGAATGAAACGACTTCTATCTACCATAGCAGTGTTGACACTTCTTGCAGTTGTAGGAGGTGCATGCGTCGAGGATAGAGCGCCTATCTTCCCCGATAACAACGTAAACGGTGGAGACAACAACGGCGGAGATGATGGCAAAGAGGACGACAACGACGACCCCGTGCCACCAACCAACGATGACTACCCCGACACATCGTGGGCTGCGGGTGAGCTGGACTGGGTCTTCGACATGAGTGCCCTGCCCGAGATACGCATCGAGGTAACCCAGGAGCAGTGGAACGACCTTCTCAAGGAGTATGACCGTGATAGTAACACCGCGGCTTATATCCACTGCAACACAGAGTTTAAATCGAAGGGCGAGACACACTACTTCGAGGATACTGGCTTGCGCCTTCGTGGTAACACATCACGTCGCCGTCCCGAGGGTAATGGTGGCGAGATGCACAAGACTGACAACACCGACTGGCACCACTGCCACTTTATGATTAACATCCGCAAGTACCAGAAGGATGACGAGCACGAGCTGCACAATGTGCGTAAGCTCCACCTCAAGTGGCATAAGGATGACAGCGCCTACTGCCGTGAGTTGTACTGCTACGACCTCTTCCGCCGCTTCGGAATCTGGACAGCACCCTATAGCTCATACTGCCGTCTCTGGATTCATGTCGAGGGCGACTCTCAGCCAGCATATTATGGTGTCTATGAGATGATTGAGTCTATCGACGACCAATATGTTAAGAAGCGTAAGGAGCTATATGGCGACCACAAGCACAACCTCTGGAAGTGTGGTTGGGGCGCTACGCTCAACTATAACGATAGAAACAGTTCATCGTTCCACTGGGACGACGACTCGGGTGCAAACTTCACCTACGAGTATAAGGGCGACACCGAGAACTTCGAGGTAGCCAAGACGCAGCTCCTGGAGTTCATGAAGAATGTCACAGAGCGCCAGGGTCAGGACTTCCACGACTGGATTGGCTCGGTGTGCGATGTGCGCCTGTTGTTGCGCACCTATGCCGTGAATGTCATTGTGGGCATGTGGGATGACTACTGGAACAATAGCAACAACTACTATATTTACTTCAACTCGTCGGATAAGGATAACTACAAATTCTTCTTTATCCCCTACGACTACGACAATACGCTTGGCACCTCACTCAACTGCGGTGTGCAGAGCGACTCTGGCCGTCAGGATCCTCTCAACTGGGGCGACACGAACAGATGTCCCCTTATCGGCAAGGTTTTGCAGTACGATGACTACCGCAAGATATATGTCGAGGCGCTTAACGAGCTTATCGACCCTGCCAACGACCTCTTCTACTATCAGCACTCCATCGACCGCATCAAGGGCTGGCACGCGATGATTAGCGACTACATCGTGAACGACACGGAGGAGGACTGCGAACTCAAGGATAGACCCGCAAGCTGGGGTAACATCTACGACTACCGCATCCTCGACGCTGGCTCGTCGATGAATTTCTTCAAGGTCAAGGCCGAGTCTATCCCCGCGAAATAGAGTTGCGAGATAAGATAACTCAGTAAACAATAAGTGGTTACCCGAAAGGATAACCACTTATTTATTTGCTATTTGCAGACAAGTTCAAGTATCGCGTTTGCCGTAAGCTCGGGCTCTTCATAGAAGCCCATATGTCCCGAATGCTCGAGCCACAAGACCTTCGCACCAGCATCGGCAGCAATCATCTCCTCGGCCACCTCCACGGGGATGTAGTAGTCGTGACGACCGAAGATGAAGAGGTGCGGAATGCCACTATCACGCAACTGCTCGCCACGGCTCTTGCGCTCTATCATACCCGCGAGTATCGCGATAACACCCTCATCCTCCGTGAGGAGTATCAACTCGGCAATATCCTCGATGTAGTCCTTCAGGCGCTTGGCATTCTCGGGCGCAAATCCCGCATGTGGCACAAGGCGTGCGAGGGTATTCTTCTTTCCCGCCTTTATAAGTTCTATCTCGCGGCGACGGCGGTCACACTTCTCCTGACTATCGGCCGAGGTTGTAGAGTGCAACAGCGTGATTGTCTCAATGCGCTCCTTATATTTATCGAGCATCGCAAGGGCCACATAACCACCCATCGAGTGTCCTACAACCGAGTAGCGCTCGATGCCGAGTGCCGACATCGTATTTGCCACGCAGTCAGCAAGGAACTCCATGGTGTGCACCTCGCCCACGATTGTCGAAATGCCGTGACCAGGCAGGTCGACAGTCACAACGCGCACCTTACCCTTGAGCAGGTCGACAAACTCGTCCCACACAATCATAGACTCGAGGTAGCCGTGTAGAAGCACCACGCAACGCTCACCGCGCTCCGTATCGGCAACGTGCATAGGGGTATCCCCCGCCATAATAAATTTCTCAACCATAGAACTCTCTACATTATGTTATGACACAAACGTAAGTACAATATTACGAAAAAAGGGCGAGAATAGCAAGCATTAGCCACAAAAAATATTATTTCTGCTCCGAGAATTTTGAATGGCCCAAAATTATTCGTATCTTTGACCGAATGTATACTCTAAGAAAGTGATATGACAAACTTCGAGATAATCAAGTGTCACGGCTCGGGCAACGACTTCATCATGGTCGACACCACGCGCATGGACAACGCCACGGCTATCGACTGGTCGGCATTTGCGCGCATCGCGTGTGACCGCACCCACGGCATAGGCAGCGACGGCGTGTTGCTCGTTGTACGCAACGACGAGGGCATCTACGGCATGGATATGCTCAACCCCGACGGCACGCACGCCGAGATGTGTGGCAATGGCATACGCTGTGTGGCGCGTCTGGCAAAGGAGCGTGGCTATCTCGATAGTGGTATGCTCACCTCGGGCGGTCGCACCTTCCCCGCGCGACGCGCAGAGTCCGTAGCCGAGGGCATTGAGACCTTCTCGGTCGACATTCCCATCGCCACATGGAGCCCAAGCTTCGCATTCTTCAACCCCGACGAGCGCTTCGTGGGCAGGGCCGTAGAGGCTTTGGATGGCGCACTGCGATTTACGGCACTCAATTTGGGTAATCCCCACATCGTGGCTGCGGTCGAGGAGATAGACATGACGCTATTGGAGATGCTTGGCGAGCGCGTCAAAGGATTAAAAGAGGTGTTTCCACATGGCGTGAACGTATCGTTATATAAGGTGTTGTCACCCACGAGCATCTTCGTGGCGACATATGAGCGTGGCGCAGGCATTACGCTCTCGTGTGGCACGGCAATGACCGCATCATCTACCGCCGCAACACTCCTCGGACTTGTCAAGCAGGGCGAGCGCATCGAGGTATTTAATCGCGGTGGCAAGGTGGCGTGCAGAACTGCCATAGACAACAACGCCATCACCACCACGCTTGAGGGAAATGCCACCTTCGAGTGGGTGGGCGAGGCACGCTTCGACAACCATAACTTCGCCTACGACATTCACCGCACCACGGGCGAGGCAGAGTTGTGGACAAAGTTCGTAGAGAGCCTAAACAAGTAATACAGAGCAAGATGTATAGGAGAGTAGTTGCATATGTATCGATGTTGCTGATAACGTTTATCGTTGTCGGTTGCAACGTCACGCGCAACCTCCCCGAGGGCAAGTATCTGGTGTCGAAGGTTCAGTTCGAGGAGGATGAGACCACACCGCGCGACGAGCGCATCACGGTGGACAAAGATGGCATCGACGTATATGTCCGCCAGTCGCCCAACAAGCGCTTCCTCGGCATCGACTTCTACGTCTGGGTATATGAGCACGCCAACCCCGAGAAGGATAACTGGTGGAACAACTTCAAGCGTAAGATTGGCGAGGAGCCCGTACTGCTCGACATGGAGCTTACCGAGAAGTCAATCACCAACCTCGAGACCTATCTGCGCACCAAGGGCTACTTCCACTCCGATGTCACCTACGACATCGACACCACACGTCGTGCACGTCGTGCGGAGATAACCTACAACATACGCCAGGGCGAGCCTACACGCATAGAGAACCTGCGATATATCCTTCGCGACAGTTCACTGCGTAGCATCATCCTCGCCGATAGCAGTGGTTGCCTGCTCAAAAAGGGCGACATCCTCGACATCACACTTCTTGATGCCGAGCGTGAGCGCATCACAGCATCGCTCAACGACCGCGGATACTTCGACTTCACGGTGAACAACATATCATACGAGGTAGATACATTGGGACACCCCTACTCGGCAGATGTACGCCTTATCGTGCGCCCCACGCTTGCAGGCTACAACGAGCGTGGCGAGCCTCTATGGGAGGATAACGCCATGTACCGCATACGCAACATCAACGTCTACCCCACCTACGACCCGATGCTACGCTCGACAACAGGATTCCGTGCCGACGCCACCATCGACACCACCTATGTCGGAGGTCTTAACATCATCCGCGACATAAACCTCAGGCCACAGTTGCGCAACTCGATATTGCGCCACACCATCGCCATATACCCCAACTACATATACGACTCCAATCAGGTTACACACACCTACAAGGAGCTTATGTCATTGGGCTTCTTCCGCACCGCGAAGATAGACTTCACGCGCGTACCCGGCGAGAATTATACGACGTTTGTCAACGTAAATGCCGATGGCACAACCGAGCTTGTCGATACGCGTGAGCGCTTCCTCGATTGTAACATCTACGGCACTCCCGCCCTTAAGCAGAGCATGAAGGTTGAGGTTGAGGCATCTACAACGTCGACATTCTACGGCCTTAGTGCTACGCTCGGATATAGCAACCGTAACGTATTCAGGGGTGCCGAGGCCTTCGACATCTCGGCACGCTTCGGCTTCGAGTTTATGTATGCGCGCGACGTGGAGAAGCGCACAGCAAACGAGTTAGGCATAACTGCAGGCCTCTCGTTCCCACGCTTCCTCACCCCCTTCTATATGAAGACGGGCATGAACGTGTCGCAGCCCCGCACACGCCTCGAGCTTGCGTTCGACTATCAGGACCGCCCCTACTACCAGCGCAACATCTTCACCACACGCTGGGCATATAGCTGGATGCAGGGCGAGCGCTCGTCGTTCATATTCCGCCCCTTGGACATCAACTGGATTGACGTAAAGAGTGTCGACGAGAGTTTCCTCGCCGATATCGACAACCGCTACCTGCGTACATCGTTCGAGTCGCAGCTAACGGCGGGATTATCAGCCTCGTACACCTACAATACGCAGCGCTCCGACATGGACCCCAACTCCACCTTCGTGCGTGCCAACCTCGAGACTGCGGGCAACCTTCTGCACGGCATCGAGAGCCTCTTCTCGCACCACGCCCCAGGCAAGGACTACTACGAGATTTTCGGCATCCGCTACTCGCAGTATGTGCGCGCCGAGCTTAGCGCAAGTCGCCGTATCGAGCTGGGACACAAGATGGTACTTGCGGGACGTCTGTATGGTGGTGTGGGCGTGACATATGGCAACTCACACGGTCGCTCTATCCCCTTCGACCGCATGTTCTACTGCGGTGGTGCCAACTCCATGCGTGGCTGGGTTCCCCGTACGCTCGGCCCAGGTAATAGGCTCGAGATAAACGACACCACATACCCCGCACAGGTGGGCGACGTGCGCCTCGAGGCAAATGCCGAGTTCCGCTTCCCCGTGTGGTGGATATTCCAAGGCGCAGTCTTCCTCGACTTGGGTAACGTGTGGTATCTGCGCGATACGGAGGACAGCAACCCCGAGGAGGTCTTCCACTTCAATAAGTTCTATAAACAGCTGGGCTTCAACACGGGTCTTGGTCTGCGCATCGATGCCACCTTCGTCATCCTGCGCATCGACCTCGGTATGCAGTTACACAACCCTGGCCGCCCCGCGGGAGAGAGATGGATACACAACTTCAAGTGGGATAACATGGCGCTCAACTTCGGTGTTGGCTACCCGTTCTAACCGACTACTACCTAACTTAACACACTGATTATGAAGAGGCAAAGCGTAGATTTTCCTATTGACCTTGTCTACACATGGGTTGACGGCAACGACCCCGCATGGCGCGAGAAACGCCAGAAATATATGCCCGAGCTACCCAACGAGGGCAAAGCCCCCAACCACCTCTCCGATGCGCGTTGGGTGGAGAATAACGAGCTTATGTACTCTCTTCGCTCGGTGGAAATGTATGCCCAATGGGTCAACCGCATCTACATCGTCACAGATGGGCAGACCCCCTCATGGCTCAACACCAACCACCCGAAAATCAAGATTGTAGACCACACCGAGATACTCCCCGCCGATGCTCTTCCTGTCTTCTCGTCGCTCGCTATCGAGAGCTGCATACACCGCATCCCAGGCCTCTCGGAGCACTTCGTCTATGGCAACGACGACACCTTCTTTGGCGCCCCCACCACCCCCGAGGATTTCTTCCGCGCCGACGGCATGCCCATTGTGCGTATGCGTGGTGCACGCTTCAACCGCAAGTATGCACGCGACAAGGGTGGCAACTACTACAAGACGGTCTACCGCATGCAAAACCTTGTCGAGGAGCGCTGGGGCAAGCTCATCTGCCACGAGCCACACCACAACTTCGACGCCTACCGTAAGAGTTTCTTCGAGAGGGCTATAGCCTCGATGCCCGAGCAGTGGGATGCTACGTCACATAGCCGTTTCAGAACAAACGACGATATGCAACGTTGCTTCGTTGGCTACTACACCATTGCTGCCGAGGGCGCTAAGCTCCGCAAGGTGAGCAGATATAACCGCGTCACCAACCCCATCGCCTTCGTTAAGGCACTCCTTACGGGTCGTGGTGCTGCCGATTCGCGCTGGATAAAGCTACATCTGAAGGACTACTACAAGGAGTTCAATAAGTATAGCCCGCTGATGTTCTGCATGAACGATGGCGCAAGCACAACGGATGAACAGCGTCGCCGTATGATAGAGTTTCTCGAGCACCATTTCCCCACAAAGAGTAGCTTCGAGTTGTAGGATTACACCCCATCAATTCCCCGAAATTTGGATGCTATAAGGCTATTCGGCACTCGTGCTGGATAGTCTTTTTTAGCAGATAGTGGAGTGGAAAAATTGTCCAATTTTAACATCTTTGCACTTCTCAAAACATCCTGTTTATTGGTCTATTTTTCACATCTAAACCACAACCCCGCAGAGGACTCCATATGCCATTAATCCCACGAATCCATATTTTGTTATCACTAACTTTCAAATAATTAAGGCGTTAAGCCATTTACACCTCGCAAATAGGTCAACAACCGTATTTCATAACGCGCTGATTTTCAGACATCATTCGCACGCACTACGCAACACGCACGAGTAGGGATGCGAAATATCTACAAAAACTACCCCTTTATTGAACTTTTTTTACTATATTTGCGTGATATTTTCCGTTCCTCCGTGGCATATTTTTCCACATGGACAAAAAGAGTAATTTTAACATGTGTTGATAACACATCAAGCAATGGCAACAGTTAGCAATAGACTATCAATAGATGAGGTTAGGTCAATAGTTGAAGGTGGTGACCGCGTGGAGATTGACAACGCAACACGCAACAACATCGTCGACTGCTTCCACTTCCTCGAGGCATTCTCAAAGGACAAGGTCATCTACGGCATCAACACCGGCTTCGGTCCCATGGCGCAGTGGCGCATCGACGACGATCACCTCAACGAGCTTCAGTACAACATCATCCGCAGCCACTCTACAGGTGCTGGCGAGCCTCTGCCCACAATCTGCGTTCGTGCGGCAATGTTGGCACGCCTGATGACTTTTATGCAAGCACACTCGGGTGTCAACATCGCGACATGCGAACTCTTGGTGGAGTTCCTCAACCGTGGCATCTACCCCGTGATTCCACAGCATGGTAGCGTGGGTGCAAGTGGCGACCTCGTGCAGTTGGCACATATCGCTCTTGCGCTTATTGGCGAGGGTGAGGTATTCTACAACGGCGAGCGCCGTAATACCGCAGAGGTGATGCAGGAGTTGGGCATCGAGCCATTGAAGATGTTTATCCGCGAGGGCTTGGCCGTGACTAACGGTACGGCGGTGATGACGGGCATCGGCTTTGTAAACCTCTTCCACGCAAAGCGCCTCTTGGATTGGTCTATTAAGGCGTCGGTGCTTATGAACGAGATTGCATCCTCTTACGACGACTTCATGTCCGAGACCCTCAACGGTCTCAAGCTCCACAAGGGTCAGAATGCCATTGCCGAGGCTATGCGCGAGTTGGCATCGGGCAGCAAGATGCTCCTCAACCGCGAGGCAGAGCTATACCGTCGTAGCGAGGAGAGCACCTTCGAGCACAAGGTTCAGCCCTACTACTCGCTCCGCTGCATACCCCAGATTTTGGGTCCCGTGTGGGATGCTGTGACAAGCGCCGAGAACCTTCTGTTGAACGAGATTAACTCTGCGGACGACAACCCCATCGTCGACCCCAAGAACCAGACCGTCATCCACGGTGGTAACTTCCACGGCGACTATGTGTCGTTCGAGATGGACAAGCTCAAGATTGCCATCACGAAGCTCACCATGCTCACCGAGCGCCAGATGAACTACCTCCTCCACGACCGCATCAACGGCATACTTCCCCCATTCGTAAACCTTGGCGTACTCGGTTTGAACTACGGCATGCAGGCATCGGCCTTCACCGCAACAAGCACAACTGCGGAGTGTCAGACGCTCTCAAACCCCATGTATGTTCACTCTATACCCAACAACAACGACAACCAGGATATCGTCTCTATGGGCACCAACTCGGCACTCTTGTGTCAGCGTGTCTTAGAGAACAGCTACCAGGTTATGGCCATCCACATGATCACGCTTGTTCAGGCTGTAGATTGCCTCAAGATTGCCGACAGACTCGCACCCGCGACCCGCGCACTCTACGACGCCATCCGCGCCATCGTGCCCACATTCGTTGTCGACACACCCAAGTACAAGGAGATTGCTGCGGTCATAGAGTTCCTTAAGAAGTAAACATTTCCAGATATGAACGAAGTAAACACCAACACCCCAGCTCGCTACGCCCTCGTTACGGGTGCCAGCCGAGGCATTGGACGCGCCATCGCCCTGAAGCTTGCATCGCAGGGCTTTGTCGTAATCATCAACTACGCATCTAACGTAGCTGCTGCCGAGAAGACTCTCGAAGATATCACCGCAAATGGAGGCAAGGCGGAGTTGCTCCCCTTCGACGTAAGCAACACGGCAAACGTTGCTACAGCACTCGTAGAGTGGAAGGCTAAACACCCCAACGACTACATCTCGGTTATCGTAAACAACGCCGGTATCCGCAAGGATAACCTCATGATGTGGATGCCCGAGGAGGAGTGGCGCAGTGTGCTCTCTACCTCTCTCGATGGCTTCTACAATGTCACACAGCCCCTCGTCAAGGATATGCTCGTCAAGAAGTGGGGCCGCATCGTAAACGTAGCATCGCTCTCGGGCATCAAGGGTATGCCTGGCCAGGTTAACTACTCTGCAGCCAAGGGTGGCCTCATCGCCGCAACCAAGGCCTTGGCGCAGGAGGTAGCCAAGAAGCGCGTTACGGTAAATGCCGTAGCCCCAGGCTTCATCAAGAGCGACATGACATCCGACCTCAACGAGGCGGAGCTTAAGAAACTCGTTCCCGCGGGTCGCTTTGGCGAGCCCGAGGAGGTTGCCGAGTTGGTCGCTTTCTTGGTATCGGATGCCGCAGCATACATCACAGGCGAAGTAATTTCTATTAACGGAGGAATCTACACTTGATATGTCGAATAGAGTTGTAATCACAGGAATGGGCATCTATTCCTGCATCGGAAAGAACAAAGAGGAGGTAGTAAAATCACTCTTCGAGGGTAAGTCAGGTATCGGCATCGTCCCCGAGCGTAAGGAGATGGGCTATCAGTCGGCCCTCAGTGGCATCTTGGAGAAGCCCAACCTCAAGGGTGCTCTCGACCGCAGACAGCGTCTCTGCCTCTCGGAGCATGGTCAGTATGCCTATGTAGCAACTGTCGAGGCCTTGGCACAGGCGGGCATCGACAAGGAGTACCTTCTCAACAACGAGGTGGGCATCTTGTATGGTAACGATAGTAGTGCCGAGGCTGTAATCACAGGTACGGACATCATCCGCGAGAAGAAGAACACCGTCTTGGTAGGCTCGGGCAACATCTTCCAGAGCATGAACTCTACCATCACGATGAACCTCTCTACCATCTTCAACCTTCGTGGCATCAACTTCACCGTGTCGGGTGCCTGCGCCAGTGGCTCACACGCCATCGGCTTGGGCTATATGCTCATCAAGCAGGGTCTTCAAGAGTGCGTAATTTGCGGCGGTGCCGAGGAGGTCAATAAGTACTCTATGGGTAACTTCGACGCTTTGAACGCCTTCTCGTCACGCGAGGATGACCCCACAAAGGCATCACGCCCCTTCGACAAGAACCGCGACGGCCTCGTGCCCAGTGGCGGTGCTGCGAGCATCGTCCTCGAGAGCTACGAGTCGGCCGTTAAGCGCGGTGCTACAATCCTCGCCGAGGTCATCGGCTATGGCTTCTCGTCTAATGGCGACCATATCTCTGTGCCCAATGTCGACGGCCCTAAGCGCTCGTTGATGATGGCAATCCGCGATGCGGGCATCGATATCTCGGATATCAAGTATGTCAATGCTCACGCCACCTCTACACCCGTTGGTGACTTGAACGAGGCTAAGGCTATCGCCGAGGTCTTTGGCGAGCATAAGCCCTATGTTGCATCTACAAAGTCGTTCACAGGTCACGAGATGTGGATGGCGGGTGCGAGCGAGATTGTCTACTCTACGCTCATGATGCAGAACAACTTCATCGCTGCGAACCTCAACTTCGAGGAGCCCGACGAGGCATCCGTAAACATCAACATCCCCACCAAGCGTATCGACATGGAGTTTGACACATTCCTGAGCAACTCCTTCGGCTTTGGTGGCACCAACTCATCGTTGGTAGTAAGAAAGTTTAGATAATTCAAAAATATTTATAACAACCCATAACATTATGACAATCGAAGAAATTATTGAGAAGGCTTCTGTAGTTCTTGCAGAAGAGTTTGAGATCGATCCAGAAACTATCACTCCCGATGCCTCATTGAAGGATACATTGGGTCTTGACAGCCTCGACTTTGTTGATGTTGTTGTATTGGTTGAGCAGCACTTCGGTGTGACACTCACAGGCCCCGACTTCGTAGGTGTTGCAACATTTAAGGACTTCTACGAGCTCTTGAACCGTAAGATCAATGGCGAGTAGTTCCAACAAGCAGTGGAGTGGCAAGTCTCGAGGAGGTAAGTTTGGTTATCAGTTTTTTGCATACACCATACGACTTCTCGGGATTCGCTGTGCTTATTGCTTCTTGGCCTTTATCGTAATCTACTTTATCCCCTTCGCGCCAAAGGCTACGCGTGCCATATGGTCGTACAACAGACAAAGGCGCAAACTTGGCGTGATGGCCTCGATATGGGAGCTCTATTGCCACTACTACGTCTTTGGACAGACGCTCGTCGATAAGATGGCTATGCAGGCGGGACTCACCAAGCGCTACCGCTACGAGTTCGACAACTATGAGCGCTTCCTCGAGATACTCAACAGTGGCCAGGGCGTGGTTATGATTGGCGCACATGTCGGCTGCTGGGAGTCGGGTGCAGGATTCTTCGGCACCTACGGCAAGCGCATCAACATCGTTATGTTCGATGCCGAGCACCAGCGCATCAAGGAGGTCCTGGAGAGCAACAACAGCCGTGAGGACCACTTTAAAATCATCGCCGTGAACCAGGATGCCATAGCCGCCATGCTCGAGATGAAGGTGGCGCTCAACAATGGCGAGTATATATGCTTCAATGGCGACAGGTTTGTCAACCGCGAGCAGACCATGCGCGCGGAGATTCTGGGTGGCGAGGCGTTGCTACCTGCGGGCCCCTTTAAGATCGCCACGAAGTGTCACGTTCCTGTCATCTTCTACTACGCTATGCGTGAGAAGCGCCGTACCTATCGCTTCATCTTCGAGGAGGCTACATTCGAGGGACGCCCCAGCTACGAGCAACTTGTTGCGCAGTATGCAGCATCGTTGGATAGAATAGCCAGGAAGTACCCACGCCAGTGGTTTAACTTCTACGATTTCTGGAACATTAATTAGAAACAACATGGTCACCATGGTGGCCAAATAACTTGGTAGTAGATACCTAAACTTATAAATATGAAGCTCACACAACCGCTTGAAAAGGTCTATTGCAAGGAGCATCAGACAGCTCTCGAGGCACAGCGCCTCGCACAGGAGATCGCCTTTGCACCCATGGTATTTCAGGTCTCACGCCTGATGGTTAAGTTTGGCATCTTGGAGTATTTGTCGAACAACCACCAGGGCGTTACGCAGGCCGAGATCGTTGAGCACACGGGTCTCTCGAACTACGCCGCACAGGTGTTGCTCGAGGCATCGCTCTCGATTGGTACGGTGAAGACCAAGGATGACAAGTATACTATCTCGAAGGCGGGATGGTTCCTTCTTAACGACCCCATGGCGCGTGCCAACATGAACTTCAACCACGATGTCAACTACTTGGGTCTCTTCCACCTTGAGGAGGCACTCAAGGAGGGTAAGCCCTCGGGCTTGAAGGTCTTTGGCGAGTGGCCCACCATCTATGAGGGTCTCTCAAGCCTCCCCGCGGAGGTGCAGAAGAGCTGGTTCGGCTTCGACCACTTCTACTCTGACGAGTCTTTCGCCCAGGCATTGAAGCTTATCTTCGATGGCGAGCGCAAGGTTAAGCGTCTGTTGGACGTAGGTGGCAACACGGGTCGCTGGGCCATGCAGTGCGTAGGCTACAACAAGGATGTTGAGGTTACCATCATGGACCTTCCCCAGCAGTTGGAGATGATGCGCCAGCAGACTGCGGGCAAGGAGGGTGCCGACCGCATCCACGGCTATGGTTGTAATCTCTTGGACGAGAGCGTTAAGTTCCCCACCCCCGCATTCGATGTTATCTGGATGAGCCAGTTCCTCGACTGCTTCTCGGAGGAGGAGGTGACGAGCATCTGCCGTCGTGCCGCAGAGTCTATGGACGAGCACTCACGCCTCTATATCATGGAGACATTCTGGGACCGCCAGAAGTATGAGACCGCAGCCTACTGCTTGACACTCACAAGCATCTACTTCACGGCTCTTGCCAACGGTAACAGCAAGATGTACCACTCCGACGACATGGAGCGTTGCGTGAACAACGCGGGCCTCGAGGTCGAGGAGATTGTCGATGGCTTGGGTCTTGGTCACTCAATTATGATTTGCAAGAAGAGAAATGGCTAATATCATAGATCTTATCCCACAGCGCGCACCCATCGTCATGGTTGAGGAGTTTCTTGGCATCGAGGATAACGTGTCGAGAACACGCCTTACTGTGCAGGGTGACAACATATTCGTAGATG
The DNA here is from genome assembly GCA_045634725.1 of Alistipes sp. GTDB lineage: Bacteria > Bacteroidota > Bacteroidia > Bacteroidales > Rikenellaceae > Alistipes. The sequence goes on from JAZRAT010000046.1 coordinate 37,390, forward strand.
ACAACACCCTCTCGGAGTGTGGTCTTATCGAGCACATCGCGCAGTCGGCAGCGGCACGTGTTGGACACATCTTCAACACGCTCAACCGCCCCATACCTATTGGCTATATCGGTTCGGTTAACGACTTTGCCATCTCTGCGCACCCCAAGGTAGGCGATGTCATCTACACCACCATCGAGGTTATACAGGAGGTCTTCAACATCACGCTTATCCGCGCCGTGTGCAAGGTTAACGATGTTGAGATTGCGACATGTAAAATGAAGATATTCTTGGATACGGATGAAGCGAAATCGTAAGATAGGAAGCATCACACCCGCCCTCACCAACACCACCAGGACCACCGTGCGCTTCAGCGAGGTGGACTCCATGCAGGTTGTATGGCATGGTGAGTATGTACGCTATTTCGAGGATGGTCGCGAGGCCTTCGGTCGTAAGTACCCCGGCATCGGATACCTCGATTTCTATGCCTATGGCTACACCGTGCCCATCGTCGACCTTCAGTTGCAGTATGTGGCACCACTGACGGTGAACGATGTGGCAATCATCGAGACACGCCTCATCGACACCGCCGCTGCGAAGCTCTGTTTCGAGTATATCATCCACCGCGAGTGCGATGGTGCTATTGTTGCGCGTGGCAGCTCGGTGCAGGTATTCGTCGATAGCGACGGAAATATGTGTTTGAATAACCCAACCTTTTTTGAAGAGTGGAAAAAAAGATGGCTAACAACCAAGTAGAGATATACCTCGGTGCTTCGTCATTGCGCACGGCTCTTGGCAATAAGCTCGAGACGCTCGATGCCATGCACCGTGGCGTGTGCGGACTAAAGTACGAGGAGTGCTTCGGCATGTATGCTGGAAGGTCGGAGGTGGCCATCGTTGAGGGCTACTCACGCTTCGAGTCGTTGATTATCGAGCAGTTGGACAACATCCTTGCAGAGTCGGCTATGTCGCTCGCCAGCGAGGATGTGCAGTTGGTTCTCTCTACGACCAAGGGCAATATCGACCTCTTGGCCGAGGATTGCGAGAATATCGCGGAGACTACCTATATATATACATCTGCCCAGGCTATAGCACGCCGTTATGGCGCTGCCCGCCGCCCTATTGTCATCTCTAACGCCTGCATCTCGGGTGTCTCGGCCTTTGTCGTAGCGCGCGAGTTGTTGCAGTCGGGTAGAGTGAAGCATGTCATCGTGGCTGGTGGCGACGCCCTCTCGGAGTTTATCACCGCGGGCTTCGCGTCGTTCAAGTCTATCAGCGCACAGCCCTGCCGTCCCTACGATGCCGAGCGTGATGGTCTCACATTGGGCGAGGCTGCGGGTGCCGTAATCCTCACTACGGATGAGGCGCTTGCGGACGAGGGTAAGGTACGCCTTGCGGGTGGTGCAATATCTAACGATGCCAACCATATCTCGGGCCCATCGCGCACGGGTGATGGCTTGTACTACGCCATTGCGAATGCCATGCGTGAGGCTGGCGTAGCGAAGGAGGATGTAGGCTTCGTGAATACCCACGGCACGGCGACACGCTACAACGACGAGATGGAGAGCAAGGCTGTGGCATGGGCAGAGCTTACGGACAAGCCACTCAACAGCCTCAAGGGATATATCGGTCACACGCTTGGTGCTTCGGGCGTTGTTGAGGCTATCCTCAGCGCCGAGGAGCTTAAGAGCGGATATATCTTTGGTACTAAGGGTTTTACATCATCAGACACTCCTCACACGCTGACTCTTTCGGCCGAGGAGCAGAAGATAGAGGGTCGCTGCTGCGTGAAGACCGCCTCGGGCTTTGGTGGCTGTAATGCCGCTATCGTACTCGACATGGAGTCGCGCACACGCGGCATTCCCGAGCGCACTGGCACGGCAAAGGTCGTAGCCGAGTATGAGCTACCACAGTCGGAGTTACCCTTTGCCGAGTTTATTCGTGGCGAGTTCAAGAGCTTCGGCGAGAGCAACATGAAGTTCTACAAGATGAGCGACATGAGCAAGGCGTTGTATGTTGCCGTAGAGCGTCTCTTGGCTGTGGAGAGTATGGCAGATGTCGAGCCTACGCGTCGTGCTATCGTGCTTATAAATCGCTCTGCGAGCCTCGATGCCGATGTTATCCACCAGCAGATTCTCAACCAACACCTTGCGGAGGGAGCATCCCCCGCGGCCTTTGTCTATACGCTAGCAAATGTTGCAGCGGGTGAGATGTGCATACGCCATAAGATTCAGGGCGACAACACCTTCTTCATCGACAACGAGGATCGTGGCGTGGAGGAGGAGTATGCACGCGCACTCATCGAGCGTGGCGACATGGACGTTGTCATTGCGGGCTGGTGCGACTACCTAAACGAAAATTGGAAAGTAAACGTAAAACTATTAAAACGATAAATCATTATGGAACAGCTTATTCAGGAGTTGAAGGAGCACCTCATCGAGGAGCTTAACTTGGAGGAGATCACACCCGCAGATATCGACGCTGAGGCGCCATTGTTTGGCGAGGGCCTCGGTCTCGACTCTATCGA
>JAZRAT010000047.1:0-8137 GCA_045634725.1 Alistipes sp.
GCTTATCATGGAGTTCGAGAAGGCTTTCGATCTTCAGATTCCCGATGCAGACGCTGAGAAGATTCAGACTGTAGGTGACGCTATCAGCTACATCGAGTCTCACAAGTAATAACTGATCTATACTTTCGCTTGCGAAGTTAAAGATTTAATTAGCTGCGATGCTTCGGCCGTGAGGTAGAGGTTCGTGGCTTGTTATCAAGAGAGTATGGACTATGCCAAGGGAGATAACCTCCCTCGGTCTAGTCCATTTTCTATGCATCGCAACTTTTATGTGTGGTTATCCCGTAGTACATTAAGTCGTCATGTTTGATTTTTTGCTAAGGCCTTTGCGCCGTAAATATGGTGTCGATAAGCACTTCTATGCAATCGTAGATGATATGTTTGGCTTCATCCCAAACAACATCGAGTTGTATAAGCTTGCGCTTATCCATAAGTCAGCATCTGTGGAGTTGGAGGATGGTAGCCACATTAACAACGAGCGCCTCGAGTTCCTGGGTGATGCTGTCATCGAGAGTGTTACGTCGGACTATCTCTTTATCGAGTTCCCCGATCGCGACGAGGGCTTCCTTACGCAGGTGCGCTCGAAGATGGTGTCGCGTCAGTCACTCAACCGCATCGCTTCGGCTATCGGCTTGGATAAGCACGTTATCTCGAATGCCGCGGGCAACACCACACAGAAGCATATCTATGGCGACGCCTTTGAGGCTATGATGGGTGCTATCTATCTCGACCAGGGTTACGACTTCGTAAATCGCCTGCTTATCAACAAGATATTTGCCCACCACTTGTCGTTGGATGATGTGCTACAGTCGGAGACCGACTTCAAGAGCCGCCTTATAGAGTGGTGTCAGAAGAACCGTTATAGCATCGAGTTCCGCACTACGAACGAGGCCTCGCGCTCGGGCTTCCACTCTGTTGTCTATGTTGACGGCATCGCAGTAGGTCATGGCCATGGTGACTCGAAGAAGGCTGCCGAGCAGAATGCTGCCTTCTCCGTATCGCAGACCGCCCCCACAACAATCACCGACGAGGGTAGTGCCGAAATCCTCGATCGCATAGATAAGTTGGCCAACTAATATCAGACTGAAAAAAGTTATACGCCTCGCAGAATCAACCCTCTGCGGGGCTTTTTTTTGCGCCTTGATGGGTGTGCGTATCCATAATTTTTGTATCTTCGTAGGATGAAAATTTGCAACCATGAAAAACATTACCGATAAATTGCAGTCGCGCGGTGCACAGTCGCTTACGAACGAGGAGCTTGTGGCAGTTGCGCTTGCCGAAAATCCTAACGACGATGGTGCATGCGCCATGGCTGAGGAGGTGCTAAAAAGTTCGGGAGGCTCGCTTATGCGTCTTGCTGAGGTTGACTTTGCGCGCCTGCGCATGACGGCGGGCATGGGTCGTATGCGTGCCCTGAAGTTGCTCGCAACGATGGAGCTTGGTCGTAGGGTAGCCGTGGCCGAGGCCTCGGTGCAGGATGTGGTGCGCTCGGATAGCGATGTGGTGCGCATCATGGAGCCCGTGCTTGGCGGTCTGCAGTATGAGGAGTGCTGGGCGTTGTACCTCGCATCTTCGGGTAAGGTTCTGGATTGTGTGCGCATCAGTCAGGGTGGTGTTCAGGCTACGGTAGTGGATTGCAAGATGGTGATACGCAGGGCGTTGGAGTTGCTCGCGGTGCAGATTGTCCTGGTGCATAACCACCCCTCGGGAAGTCCCGAACCAAGCCAGCAGGATATAGCCCTCACAGATCGTGTGGCCGAGGCTGCGAAGCTCTTCGACATGCGTCTTTTGGACCATGTGATAGTGGCGCGTGGTGCTCACTACTCTTTCCGCGCACATAATCTTGTCAAATAGCGCATAATTCGTCAAAAATTACTATCTTTGCGCCTTGTAATAAACCTATGGTTTAAGGGACTGATATGTAGGTCATCCCTCACTAAGAAAAATAATTAAAACGATATAGACTATGACACAGGAAGAATTGTTTAAGAAGCTTATTGCTCACTGCAAGGAGTATGGCTTTATTTTCCCCTCAAGCGAGATTTACGACGGCCTCGGTGCTGTATACGATTATGGCCAGAATGGTGTTGAGCTCAAGAACAACATCAAGAGCTACTGGTGGGACTCAATGGTTAAACTCCACGAGAACATCGTAGGTATCGACGCAGCGATCTTCATGCACCCCCGCGTATGGGAGGCATCGGGTCACGTTGGTGCTTTCAACGATCCCCTCATCGACAACAAGGACTCAAAGAAGCGTTACCGTGCTGATGTATTGGTTGAGGACTGGATGGCTAAGCAGGAGGAGAAGATCGAGAAGGAGGTAGAGAAGGCTCACAAGCGTTTTAAGGAGAACTTCAACCGTGAGCAGTACCTCGCTACTTCACCCCGCGTGTTGGAGATTAAGGCTAAGATGGATGCCGTTCACGAGCGCTTCGCTACAGCGTTGAACGAGAATAACCTCGAGGAGCTCAAGCAGATCATCCTCGACTGCGAGATCGTGTGCCCCATCTCTGGTACTCGCAACTGGACAGACGTTCGTCAGTTCAACCTCATGTTCTCTACACAGATGGGTTCTACTGCCGATGGCGCTAACACCGTATATCTCCGTCCCGAGACTGCACAGGGTATCTTCGTTAACTACCTCAACGTGCAGAAGACAGGCCGTATGAAACTCCCCTTCGGTATCGCACAGATTGGTAAGGCCTTCCGTAACGAGATCGTAGCACGTCAGTTCATCTTCCGCATGCGCGAGTTCGAGCAGATGGAGATGCAGTTCTTCGTACAGCCCGGCACAGAGATGCAGTGGTGGAACGAGTGGAAGGAGACACGTATGGCTTGGCACCGTGCCCTTGGCTTCGGTGACGAGAACTACCGCTTCCATGACCACGACAAGTTGGCCCACTACGCAAACGCAGCTACAGATATTGAGTTTAACTTCCCCTTCGGCTTCAAGGAGGTGGAGGGTATCCACTCGCGTACCGACTTCGACCTCGGTCGTCACCAGGAGTTCTCAGGCAAGAAGATTCAGTACTTCGACCCCGAGCGTGGCGAGAGCTATGTACCCTATGTTGTTGAGACATCAATCGGTGTTGACCGTATGTTCTTGCAGATTATGTCTGCAGCCTACACCGAGGAGAAGCTCGAGAATGGCGAGGAGCGCGTAGTATTGCGCATCCCTGCAGCCCTTGCTCCTACAAAGGTTGCTGTGTTGCCCTTGGTTAAGAAGGATGGTCTCCCAGAGGTTGCACGCCAGATTATCGACGACCTCAAGTATGACTACACCGTAGTTTACGACGAGAAGGACTCTATCGGTAAGCGCTACCGTCGTCAGGATGCTATCGGTACACCTTTCTGCGTTACCGTAGACCACGACACTCTCACCGACGGCATGGTAACAGTTCGTCACCGCGACACTATGCAGCAGGAGCGTGTTAAGATTGAGGATTTGCGCGCAATGGTAGAGAAGGCGGTATCGTTCCGCGAGCTCTTCAAGAAGATTAAGGCATAAGCGATGCCCAGACTCATTGCCATAGACTACGGCACGAAGCGTACAGGCTTAGCGGTGACCGACCCGCTGGGCATCATCGCACAGCCCCTCGAGACTGTCGAAACCAAGCAGCTCGAGCGCTACCTCGCCGAATACTTCAAGAAGGAGGAGGTCTCGACAATCGTTGTGGGCTACCCCCGCCAGATGAGTGGCGCCCCTTCGGAGACGATGCGCTTCATACAGCCACTCATGGGTCGTTTGCGCCATGCCTACCCCGATAAGCAGGTTGTGCCCTACGACGAGCGCTTCACCTCGGTGTTGGCACAGCGCACCATACGTGAGAGTGGCATCGGCAAGATGGCGCGCCGCGATAAGAGCCTCGTAGATAAGGTCTCGGCGGCAATCATCCTGCAGGACTATATGGCATCAGTCGGAATGTAAAATATTGAAACAAAGTAGAATATGATTTACCCAATCGTAATATACGGCTCGCAGATTTTGCGTAACGAGTCTGAGGATATCACCCCCGACTACCCCGAGCTCAAGAAGCTTATCGAGGATATGTGGATTACCCTTGGCGAGGCTGAGGGCGTAGGTCTTGCTGCACCACAGATTGGCAAGAACATCCGCCTCTTCATCGTAGACTGCACACCTTGGGGTGAGGACGACCCAACACTCGCAGACTTCAAGCGCGTATTCATCAACGCTGAGATCTACGAGGAGTCGGAGGAGACATCACTCTTCGAGGAGGGTTGCCTCTCTATCCCCGGCATCCACGAGAATGTGCGCCGCCCCGTATCTATCCGCATGCGCTACCTCGACGAGAACTTCGTAGAGCACGACGAGGAGTTCACAGGCAAGCCCGCGCGTGTTATCCAGCACGAGTATGACCACATCGAGGGCATGGTATTTACCGACCATCTTGCTCCTCTTCGCCGCAACCTCATAAAGAACAAGTTGCAGAAGATGGCGAGAGGTTCGTATAAGGCTGCGTATAAAACAAAGCGATAATTTGTTGTGATAGCGGCGCATCTGCGACGCTTCAATCAAAGCTCTGAATGGGACGTACGACAAGTACTACCCATCCAGAGCTTTTTCATGTCAGCGCCACATCTGCACCACTCTGACAACAAATTGGGTTGTGGTGCTAATCAAAGTTTACACTGTGCCCTTCCGATAATAAATTGGGTTGTGGTGCTAATGTCGGTACACTCCTAATAATTAATTTATCGTAGCAATAGCGCTTATCACGAAAAAATTGCTATCTTTGTGCTACTTAAGTGTGTTCACCAAAAATTATTAACATATGAAAAACCTATTTCGACTATTTATCGCAACCATAGTTGCGGTAATTCCACTCGTTGGTTGTGAAACACCAAATGATAAGGTGGCTGCACCAACTATCGAGATTGTGGCTGTAACAACAACCGACAACTCACTCTCATTTGCTGTTACTGCAACCGATGCCTCGGAGTGTGCCTATATGCTCTACGATGGCGACATCATCACGGCAGAAACAGTCCTAAATAACGGTACTGCAATCGAGGCAAGTGGCGTGGTTGAGGTAAAGAAGCTCAAGAGCAACACCACCTACTATGTTGTAGCTGCGGCACGCAATGCCAATGGCGAGGTGTTGTCTAACACCCTCACAATGAAGACAAAGGGCCAGGGTGGTAACAACGATGACAATGGTGGCAACAACGACGACAACTTCGAGCTCCCCGACATTGAGGGTGTGGAGAACATCGTCATCACAAAGACTAAGGATGGCCGTTGGTATGAGCCCTACAACTACTATGTTACCTTCGTGCGCGACAATGGCGACCGCATCATCTTGGACTTCTACACCCTCGATGAGACCATGAGTCAGTACTTCCCCTATGGCCAGTACACCTTCGCGTCGAACTACTATCCATACACCATCCACCCCGAGACATCGGGTTATATCCCCGCGGGCAATAGCGCCGATGGCGAGGGCTACAACTTCACGGATGGCTATGTAACGGTTGATGTGGTGAATGGCTACTACGCAATCTACATGATGCTTACTTACGAGGAGGAGGGTGTGTCGAAGAGCATTCAGGGCTACTACAACGGCATCCTCTCTGGTGCATCGGTTCCCGAGGGCGACGACACTGGCTCGGATGAGCTTATCGAGGTGTTGGAGGTAGGCACTACGTCGTTCCAGTTTAGAATAAACGCAGAGGAGGGTCAGTATTGGCGTTGCTCAGTAGTTGACAAGCGCACCTACGACCAGACGCAGTCTAACCCCGGTGCATGGGTTGTGACCTATGGCTTTATGCTTGAGGGTCCCCTGACCTTCAATTGGGAGGACGGCAAGATTTGCGAGTATGTGCCAGGCCTTCAGATGAGCGTAACATCTTCTACCGACTACCTTATCATCGCGGCGTTGATGGACTATAGCGAGGGCGATGAGAATAGCCTTCTTGGTGGTGTTGAGGTTGTGCAGGTTCGCACATCAGCCGAGGCCGAGGGTACAGGTAGCGTGGATATGACAATCAAGGAGGTGGGTGTAAACGATGTGACCTTCGACTGCATCTTCGATGATGACGTATGGTGCTGCTATATCGCAATGATGGAGACCGCAAACTTGCAGGAGATTAAGGACGGCAAGTATGCTATGGCGGGATATGCAAGCTACGAGGAGTGTATGCTCTCGCTCATCCCTGGTCTTAGCCACGACTTCATGCGTCAGTTGGTCGAGTCGCAGTACGACTACAAGTGGGATGGCCTCAAGTATGGTACTTCGTATACTCCATGTATCAAGGTCGTAGACATGAACAACGGAGCAAAGTACATCGAGCTTGAGCCTTTCACAACGAAGTAAACTCTGCCTCATTTTATATATAAGGTATCCTGCAACTATATGCTTTTATGCTTATTTATTTTAACTTTTCGTTGATTTGTCTTTGAAAGAAAAAATAAAATTGGTATATTTGTACTCGAGAAAGTAAACAGTATAACTTAAAATTTACTATTATGAAGAAGTTTTTACTATTGGCTGTCGTAGCTTTCTTTGCTACATCAGCATTTGCGCAGGATTACAAGAACTCGATTGGTTTGCGTGTTGGTTATGGTGCAGAGGTTCAGTATGAGCGTCACTTCTCATCAGAGAACTACCTTGAGGTTAACGGTGGTCTCTACGGCTTCGGCAACTCATTCCATGCTAATGCATCATACAACTGGAATCTTTGTGAGTGGAATTGGACTCCAAGCGCAGGTAAGTGGTTCCTCTCTGCAGGTGTCGGTGGTGCAGTAGGTACTTGGGGATATAAGAACGCTGAGGGCGCTGACCGTCTCGGTTTGCAGGTAGGCGTTTTGGGTGATGTTGCATTCGGTATCCGCTTCAACAAGCCCGTTACTCTCTCTGTAGACTACCGTCCTACAATCTACTTCTTGCATGATGCTTGGGCACACGGTTTCTATGGTGTAGGTATCACTTGTACTTATAACTTCTAAACTTTAAAACACTGAAGGCCGTCTTGAAGGCGGCCTTTTTTTTCTTTCCCCTAATACTCATCTATTAAACTATGAAAAAATTACTCCTTCTTGTTGCTGTACTTTTCGTCGCTACAAGCTCATTTGCACAGGATTGGTCTATTGGTGGCCGTGTAGGTTCTGGCTTCCAGGCTGTTGGTCAGTATAAGTACAACGGCAACGATTACATCGAGGCTCGCTTTGGTGCTTCATGGAACAACCCCGTGGTTTATACCATCTACGAGGATGCAAACACATTCGATGTGCATGATGGTCGCGTTATGGCGGACTTCACACTCTTGCACAACTGGCACATCCTCGAGATGGACTGGACACCCGATGGTGGTCTTTGGTTCTTCGATGCAGGTGTCGGTGTGAATGCAGGTGGCCGCGAGCACTACGCCTATGTAGGTGTTGCGGGCATGGCACGCCTCGGCTTCACTTTCCACAACGTCCCCGTCACCCTTGCTGTGGATTGGACACCAACCTTTGGCCCAGGCATCTTCTATGTTAACAAGCACAACGATGTCTTCTTCAACGAGCTCGGCTTGGCGAATGTAGGCGTTACCTGCACCTTCAACTTTTAATTTGTTGTGATAAGCCGCAATCTGCGGCACCAAACTTAGAGCCCCGAATGGGAAATACGCTTAGTATGTCCCATCCGAGGCTCTTTCATTTGGCACCACATCTCACGACTTCTGACAACAAATTAGGGTGTGGTGCTAAAGTGACAAAGCGACAAAAGAGCAATTACCCCCCCCCACACCGAAAACAATAGGCGCTGACCCTTATCAAGTCAGCGCCTACTTCTATTTTGTTAATTCCTCTCTTACTTCGTTGGAGGAGTCTTAAGTGCCAAGCAAAGCTCCTCAAGCTGTGCATCGGCAACGGGTGATGGACCATCGAGCATAACATCGCGACCCGCGTTGTTCTTGGGGAATGCGATGTAGTCGCGGATAGACTCCGAACCACCAAACTGTGAGCACAAACGGTCGAAACCGAATGCCTAACCACCATGAGGAGGTGCACCATACTTAAAGGCGTTCATCAAGAAGCCGAACTGCTCCTCTGCAGCCTCGGGCGTGAAGCCGAGAGCATCGAAGACCTTAGCCTGGAGCTCAGCATCGTGGATACGGATTGAGCCGCCAC